>JARHYE010000064.1 GCA_029258605.1 Ruminococcus sp. | reverse complement strand
AGGATGTAATGATAATAGAACGCACCGAATGTGCAAAGAATTCTTTTCCCAATGTCTTATAACATCCAATCGCAATTGGAATATTTAAGAGCACACTCATCGCACCAATTGGAATTTGAAACAGGTGGTAGAAAATTAGTGCGATTCCAGAAACCCCTGCCAATGGAAACGATGCATTTACCGCAAAATTATAAATTCCAATTCCAATCAACAATCCGCCTATAATATCAATCATGCAATCATACAATATCTTTATCACTTTGTTCTCTGTATTTAGTTTCATCCCTTTTCTCCTCCTTTATTTCTTCCAGTTTTTAAACTGCATAATCATTTCATTGGTAAGACTATCCCGCTTCCATTCTACCGGAATTTCCTCTCTTTGAAACCACTTAGCAACGGCTAATTCTTCTTCATCTAAAAGAATCTCATTTTCTCCGTCTAACTCGCAAAAAAAGCCCATCAACACAGTCTCACTAAAGGACCAGGGCTGACTTTTATAATATTGAATATTTTTTACTTTCAATCCCGTTTCTTCCATCACTTCTCTTTGCACTGTTTCTTCTAACGTCTCACCAATTTCTGTATATCCAGCAACGAGTGCATAATTTTTATACACTCCCTTTGCATACTTAGAAAGCAAAAGTTTATCTTTATGTGTCACTGCGATAATCACTGCCGGTGAAATTTTAGGATATTCCATCTGGTGGCATTGTTCACAATAAAGCATTCTCTCTTTTTGATCTTGCTTTAATAAACTTCCACATTTCCCACAAAATTTATGCGTATGATACCAGTTGTAGAGCTGATATCCTGTAATCCCCGCAAAAGCAAGATACTGTGGATTCACTTCTCGAAATACCCAAATACTCTCCATCACAAATTCCGGATGCTCATCTATATCAACGTCGGTTACTAAATAAAACTTTTCGCTATCGATTGTAAATAAATAGGTTGCATTTTTATAAACACTCTGATCTCCTAAATCTAATTCTTTAAATCTTGGAAACCGAATTCCATCCTCGGTGTATGCCAACATGCAGGATTTTTTTTCATAGTACAAAGCAATACTGTTTTCGTCTGGAGGTGTTGGAATATACTCATTATGGTATTTATACGGTGCAATATCTTGTATCATATCTAAACCTCTCTTTTATATTTCTTAGTTATCATATCATAATTTTATATATATTTTTATAATTATTCACATCTGTATCTAAATCCCATTGACTTATACACAGATTTCCACAATAATATAACCACATATCAACTTATTTTTCAAGAAAGGATTTCATTATGAAGATAATTTTTTTAGATGCAAAGACCATTGGTTCTGATATTGATTTATCCCCATTTCGTAAATTAGGTGAAGTCATACTTTATCCATTTTCTACTCCTGACGAAATTCCCGAACGTGTAAAAGATGCGGATATTTTAATTCTAAACAAAACACCAATCAATGAAAGAACGATCCATACAGCCAAGAATCTAAAACTAATCTGTGTTACTGCTACTGGAACAGACAATCTTGACAAAGAATATTTAACTGCTCGAAATATTGCATGGAGAAATGTAAGTGGTTATTCCACAGAATCCGTTGCACAACATACGTTTGCCATGTTGTTCTACTTGTTAGAAAATCTTCCTTACTACAATGAATATGTAAAAAGCAAGTCCTATGCAAATGATACATTATTTACACATTTTGCCTCTTCTTTTCATGAATTAAATGCATTAAGATGGGGAATTATTGGACTTGGTAACATCGGACGAAGAGTTGCTGACATTGCTTCTTGTTTTGGATGCGATGTGGTTTACGCTTCTCCTTCCAACGCTGCACCTCAGTCTGGATATCATCAAGTGGATTTTGAGACGCTTCTAACGACATCCGACATTGTATCTGTACATGCACCACTCAATGACTATACGAAAAACCTTATGAATGAAGACGCATTTAAAAAAATGCAGCCACATGCAATTTTTCTCAACCTGGGACGAGGTCCAATTGTTGATGAATCTGCACTCGTTACTGCATTAAATGATAATTGGATTGCGGCTGCCGGCTTAGATGTACTTATAACGGAGCCTATGGCAAAATCCAGTCCGTTTCTTGATTTTAAAGACAATTCCAGACTCCTCATCACTCCACACATTGCATGGGCAAGTATCGAAGCCAGAAGGAATCTGATGAAAATAATCGAGAAACAAATTGTCACTTTCTTCTCGGAGAAAAAATAGTGGCTATCCATAGCAAGAAAACGCCAATAAAGATATAGAAGTCACTCAAATTATATGTAATGTTCTCAAGTTTTTTGTGCTTACTTTTTCGTCCAATATAGTCCGTCACATACCCTTTTGTACAGCGATCTACTGTATTTCCAAGAGCTCCTGCTATAAGAAACGTAAAACCAGTCTTTCGGGTGTATTGTTTTTTTTCGAAAAGTGTACGTAGAAACATCCCTAACACGAGTAGTGTGGCAACTAACGCACTGTTTTTGACAAGTTTGGGGTAGTTTTCAAGGCAATTCAAACACATTCCTTTATTGTGTACATGTCTAAGAAATAGCTTTGACTGTCTAATGGGACGCTCATCCCCCTCCTTCATGGTTGTCTCTACATAGTTTTTAAACACAAGATCACAAAGGAGTAGCCCAACAGCTACTCCTAAAAATATAAGAATCTGCATGCACCTTCTCCTTAGTCATCTAATAAATCAGATACTTTCTCTGCTGTCTTTTCGCACACATCTTGAACAAAGTCAGAAGTTTTTTCTTTTGCCTGATCAATGGCATCTTCTGCTTTGTCTTTTACATGTCCTACTATATCCTCGGCTTTCTCTTTTACTTCATCCACTACCTCTTCTATGTCTTTGGATAGTTTTTGTCCACAATATGGACAGAATTTGCTGTCTTTTTCTCTTGGCACACTCTTGCCACAAGTCTGACAAACTGCGGTTCCTTTTACATCTGAAATCTGCTTTTCGTATTTTCGAATGCTTTCTCTTCTATTTTCAATTGCTTCACAGATATCCGCATATTCTGAATCAATCTCTTCTCCTGCCTGATAATGAGTATAGATCTTTTTCCCAATTTCAATGAAATCTTCCTTATTGGCACATTCTAAATTTCGAATCTGATTTTTGATTCTTGTAACCTCCACAGCATCCTCTGCTTTGTTCGTTACTTTTTCTGCAGTTTCTGCAATTTTCTGTCCTAAATCTTCAAAAAATGTTTTCATATCTGTATTCTCCTTTCACAAATGATTCTAAGAAAAATCATACGCAGATTATCTATTTATATACATTATAACCGATATCCCATTTTTTTGTTATTAAATCTTTTTAAACTTTCATATAATTTAAAAAAACTGAAAGTTGTTACATATATGGACCCTTTTATTTGCAAAGAACGGATTCTTTCCGAAAACTATCGTGATTTTATTATATCCGATACCATTCCTTTTACACTCTCAGATATTTCTACAGAACAACTCTGCGCACAAGATGCAGACTTTGGATATCGATGCATTTCTATTTCTTCTATTCTTGCAGATCCTGTAAATCTAAGTAGATTTAGCTATAATACGATTCCAAAATGCTACACACTTTTGAGTCTTGAAACATTGACAAAAGCTGGCATTTCCCAAGTCCAAAATTTTCCAACTTTACAATTGAAGGGAAATGGAATTCTACTTGGTTTTATCGATACTGGTATCGACTATACAAATCCAGCGTTTCAAAACATTGATGGTTCTACAAGAATTCTAGGTATTTGGGATCAAACGATACAAGATGGACCTTCTCCTTCTGGATTTATCTATGGTACAGAATACACACAAGAAGAAGTCAATCTAGCGCTTACTCATTCGGATCCTTTTTCTGTTGTTCCTTCAAAAGATGAACAAAGTCACGGAACCTTTCTCGCTGGCGTTGCCGCTGGAAGTGGGGATGTAGAAGAACAATTTCTTGGAGCTGCACCGGAAGCTTCTATTGCCATGGTAAAATTAAAACCTGCAAAACAATACTTGAAAAATTATTATTATATTCCCGAAGATACTCCTTGCTATCAAGAAACTGATATTCTATTAGGTTTAAAATACTTAAATAATCTTGCCTCCAAGTTCAATCTTCCTCTTGTAATCTGCGTGGCTCTTGGCTCAAATATGGGCGGTCACACAAGTTTAAGCGCTTTTTCGTATTCCCTTGAAAACTATAGTCTTTTAAATAGTCGAATTCCGGTTGTTGGATGTGGAAATGAGGCAGATCAAAGACATCATTATTCATACGAACTAAAAAAAGACACCCCAAATTCCGTAGAAATACGCGTCGGGGAAAATATCAAAGGGTTTGTGATGGAATTATGGTCAGATCTTCCAAATCTACTTTCGATCAATCTCACTTCTCCATCTGGTGACACCTCTAACCCTATTCCAATTGAAACAAGCGTGGCATCAACCTACCAATTTATCCTAGATGGAACGAAAGTAGAAATCACCTATCGTCTAATTATTGAGCGTAGTTCTTCTGCCATGGTTTATTTTCGATTTCAAACACCTGCTGCAGGAGTGTGGCGTCTTACTGTTACTCCTTTGCAGGCAATCACTGGTTTTTTTCATCTGTGGCTTCCTGTACGCGAATTTATAGGTGGCGAAATCTATTTTTTAAATGCAAACCCTGATTACACTGTTACAGATCCTGCAAATACGATTGGTCCCATTAGCGTTTCCTACTATGACAGTGCAACAGATGGGATTGCTCTAAGTTCTAGCAGAGGGTATACCAGAAATCAATTAATCGTCCCTGACATTACCGCTCCTGGAATCAATGTGAAAGGACCAATTCCCAACAACCGCTATGCCGTTCGATCTGGTTCTAGTGTTTCCGCCGCTCTTACTTCAGGTGCTTCTGCCCTGCTCCTTGAATGGGCCAGATATCAAATGGGAATTTCTAGAATTGACTCCTATGAATTAAAAAGTCTTCTAATTCTTGGAGCAATACGTCCCTCCTCCATGACATACCCGAATCAGCTCTTTGGGTATGGAAAACTAAATCTATTTAATACATTTAATGAAATCCGAAACCTCTAACGTAAAAAAACCGCTTTTGCAAGTTGCTGTAATCTTTACAGACAACTTACAAAACGGTTTGCTATTTAGGAAAGAAGTGGTGTTGACTGTCCGCGAAGTTCTATAATCGGTCCACCTGTTCCCTCAATATATTCTTTTGTAATAGTTACTTGTCCAATGTTATCATCTTTTGGAATCTCGTACATAATATCAAGCATAAATTCCTCGATAATTGCACGTAGAGCTCGTGCTCCCGTTTCTTTTTTCATTGCTTTCTTTGCGATTGCTTCTAATGCTTCATCATTAAAGATCAAATTTACCTCATCCAAAGCAAGAAGTTTTTTGTATTGTTTTAAAATCGCATTTTTCGGTTCCTTCAAAATTTTAACAAGCATATCCTGATCCAATCCCTTTAATGTAAAGATAATTGGAAGACGTCCGATAAATTCAGGAATCAATCCAAAAGAGCGAAGATCTTCTACTGTTACTTTCTCTAAAATATTTTTATCATGCTCATATTTATCTTTTAATTCTGCATTGAATCCGATAGAAGTCTTATGGGATAAACGCTCTACTATGATCTCGTCTAGTCCTGGGAAGGCTCCACCACAAATAAATAAAATATTCTTTGTGTTCACGGTTGTAAGAGGTACCATGGCATTTTTACTATTTGCCCCTACTGGAACTTCTACTTCACTTCCCTCCAGCAATTTTAATAATCCTTGCTGAACAGACTCTCCACTTACATCTCTTTGACTTGAATTTTTCTTCTTTGCAATCTTATCGATTTCATCTATAAAAATAATTCCATTTTCTGCACGCTCTACATCATTGTCCGCTGCTGCGAGAAGTTTTGAAACTACACTCTCGATATCATCTCCAATATATCCAGCCTCTGTCAGTGAGGTAGCGTCTGTAATCGCAAGTGGTACATCCAGCAATTTTGCAAGTGTCTTAACCAAATAGGTCTTTCCACTTCCTGTAGGTCCAATCATAAGCATGTTTGACTTTTCAATTTCAATATCATCCATTGTATTTGTAGCAACACGTTTATAGTGATTGTATACTGCTACGGAAATTGCTTTCTTTGCATACTCCTGTCCTACTACATATTCATCAAGACGTGCCTTGATCTTGTGTGGTGCCGGAATATTTTTCAGATCGAGTGTCTTATAATCCTTCGGTTTTTCTTTTTTCTTCTTAACTTTCTGCTGCTTTGGTACCATGTTTTCTAAATCGGACATATTTAAAAATTGAACTCCTGGCATGTTCATCAGTTTACTAAAATCCATGGAACTGTTCATCATCGTATCAAAACTCTTTTGCATACAATCTGGGCACACTGTTAGGTTATTTGGAAGTTCAATCATCTTTCCGGTAACACTCTCTGGGCGATGGCAGATCATACAAAATTTTTCATATCCATCTTCTTCCTCATCTTCTTTTGAGTTTGCTACTTTTGCTTCCTTTTTTTCTTCTACAATACCATCAACAATTTCCGATTCTTTTTCTTCTACATCGGATTCATCTATAATCAAATCTTTGTCTGACATTTTGTCCCCTTCTTTCGTTTAAAGTATTGTAATACATTATAACGCAATTTTTTCATGTAGACAAATAAAGTTTTTCTAAACGTTTTCACGTAACAAATTTAAAAATGCTTCTTCTGATAAGATTGGTATTCCAAGTTCTCTTGCTTTTTTATTTTTTGAGGAAGTAGAAGTTACATCGTTATTAATCAAATATGTGGTTTTTGAAGTAACGGATCCTGTCACTTTTCCGCCTCTTGACTCAATCACCTCTTTGATTTCATTGCGGTTGGCAAACTGCTGCACACTTCCTGTAACAACAAAATTCATATTTGAGAAAATTTGATCGATAGTCGTCTCCTCATCTTTTGGAAGTTTTACTTCTTTTAGTAGTTTTTCATACAACTCTTTGTTGGACTCCTCCGAAAAATAGGCTACAAATGTCTTCGCAATGACATCCCCTATCCCTGAAATTTCATTTAACTGCTCTATGGTAGCATGCGCAATCTTTTCCGGATCATTTTTAAATGCACGACAAATAAGCTTCGCATTGGAAAGTCCAATATTCGCGATTCCTAAGCTATAAATCAGTTTTGGTAAAGTTGTGTTTCTCGCGCTTTCTATTTTACTGATCAAATTATCATAGGACTTTGTTCCAAATCCTTCCATTGATTTGATCTGGGTCTCATATTGTTTCAAATGAAAAATATCCACAAAGTCTTTGATAAAGCCTTTTGCAATAAATTTTTCCAAAGTTGCTTCTGAAAGACCTTCCATATTCATAGCATCTCTGCTCACAAACAAGGCAAAAGACTTGATTTGTTTCGCCTGACAATTCTTATTGGTACAATACAATGTTTTTGTACCATTTTCCATGGATATTTTTGTCTTTCCTCCACACACTGGACATTCCTCTGGAATATCTCGAACCCCACTTCTTGTAAGGTTTTCTGCAATTTGCGGAATGATCATGTTTGCTTTGTAAACTTGGATCTGATCTCCAATTCCAAGTTCCAACTCTTCCATAATACTTATATTGTGTACACTTGCACGACTTACAGTTGTCCCCTCTAATTCCACAGGTTCAAAAATAGCAACTGGATTAATAAGTCCTGTCCTTGAAGGACTCCATTCGATTGACAATAATGTTGTATCTTTCATTTCATCCGCCCATTTAAACGCAAAGGAATCCCTTGGAAATTTTGCTGTTGTACCAAGTGATTTTCCATATGCCAGATCATCATAGGCAAGAACTAGACCGTCTGATGGGAAGTCATTCTTTGCAATATTTTTCTCAAACCAAGCAACTTCCTCCTCGATCGTACTTTTTGTTACCGCATGGTGTTCTACTACCTCAAATCCTTGCTCTTTTAGCCATACAAATTGTTTCATTCTAGAATTTTCGAATTCTACATCTTCTGCTTTTACCAAATTAAATGCAAAAAACTTCACATTTCTTCTAGCTGTAATCTCATTATTTAACTGACGAACAGACCCACTACACAGGTTTCTCGGATTTTTATATTTCGCATCAACATCTTCAATCTCCGCATTAATTTTTTCAAAATCTGAATATCCAATGACTGCCTCCCCTCGAAGGATCAATTCTCCTTTATACGGAATATGAAGTGGAAGATTTTTAAACATCTTTGCATTATTCGTAATGACTTCTCCTACTTCTCCATTGCCCCTTGTAACCGCCTTAACCAAAGCTCCCTGGCGATAGGTCAGTACAATCGTCAATCCATCTAATTTCCACGAAATCACTGCTTTTTGTTCTTGAAGAAAGTCTTTTAAATCTGCCACTTCTTTCGTTTTGTCCAAAGATAACATTGGTGTTTCATGGCGTTCTTTTGGAAGTTCACTTAGGACTTCATATCCTACATTAATCGTAGGGCTAGATGCAAGCGTTACTCCCAATTCTTGCTCTAATTGCTGCAATTCATCATATAATTTGTCATATTCATAATTGCTCATGATTTCTTGATCTTCTTGCTCATACGCATATCTTGCACGATTCAAAAGCTCCACGAGTTCGTACATTCTCTGTTTGGAATCTACCATCTATTACTTCCGCCTTTCTTTTTGATGAATATTTTTTCATGTTCAGGTATGACCATATTGTTTGATGAATCTTTCAAAAGATCATATAATTCTTCCAATTCTTGATCAGAAAGCATTCTATAACTGCCTTCTTTCAATTGTCCAAGCTCTATATTCATAATTCGGGTACGTAATAAATCTTTTACTTCATAGCCCAAAGCTTCGCACATTCTTCGAATCTGCCTGTTAAGTCCCTGTGTCAAAATAATTTTGAATGTATACTTGCCTATTTGTTCAATTTTGCATGGCCTTGTTACGGTATCAAGAATTGGCACACCTGAAGACATCTTTTGAAGAAATTGTTCCGTAATTGCTTTATCGACTGTGACTTTATACTCTTTTTCGTGTAGATTTCCAGCACGCATCATCTTGTTTATGATGTCTCCATTATTTGTCATAAGAAGAAGACCTCTAGAATCTTTATCTAGACGCCCTACATAAGTAATCCGCTCTGGATAATTTAAAAAGCGGATAATACTATTTCTTTCCCGTTTCTCTTCCGTGCAAACAATTCCTTTTGGTTTGTTTACTGCCATTACAATCATTTTATCATTTTTAGAAACGACTTTTCTTCCAACTTTTACTTCCTGACCTGGAAAGACCTTTACTCCCATACCAGCCTTTTTGCCATCTATAAATACTTGGCCACTTTCAATAAGGCGGTCTGCCTCCCTTCTGGAACACACTCCCGCCTCACTTAAAAATTTATTCAGTCTTACTGGTTCCTTTTTTGTTAGGAACTCCGTTTTCATTCGATTGCCCACTTGCTAACACTCCACTTAAATTATTGTCTTGTAAAAAAGTATTTCCACTATATAAAAATAATACATCTGAGATTTTATATGTTTGCAAAATATCGTCTATATTTCCAGAATAATATCTAGGATCAACCATAACAATTTCTCTGTAATATGGTGTCAAAAACGGAACAAAACAATTTGCGTAAGAATCTTTGATCACTAAAAGCCTTCTTTTATCCTGTGATACCGTTTTGATATCGATCACGGAAGAATTCCCCCCAAAAAACACAGCATACTTATCTCTTGTTTTTAACTTATCTGCATGATAGATCGTTGCCATCTTTTGCTGCTCTTCTACATGATTAACAATAAGATCGTTGTCCGTATTTTGAGGAACATAAATATCAATTTCTTCATCTACCCCCATTTTTACGCCACTTTTCGCAGCAAGAGTACCATTAAAGTCTGTTGAAACTGGGTAGGAAACATATTTTGAAGATACGTCCTCTTTGATTCCTAAGGAAGGAGCCGCATCAACAAATGTATAAAATGCCCCTAAACTTGTCCAATGGTGATCTGTTTTATAGTATATTTTTTCGTCCTGATGTTTGGATAATGTCTTCGCTGCATCTATCCAGTTCACAGATTTCCCTAAGGCTTTTTTCATTCGTCCAAAAATAGCTCGTTGATCTTCTACTGTCGCAAATGCCGGCAACTGATCTTGTAAGATGGTTGCTGTATCTGGTACAAGAAGCATGTTTACTTTCAGTTCCTCATGCGTATCCACAAATGTTTTGATGGACTGAATGTTTTTTTCTAATAATTCTGACTGTGGCATTGCTATTTCTTCAAATAGTTGATCATCTTTTCCAATCAACACGCCTTGCTCTTTTTTACTTCCTCCTACACGGCTTATGGTTGTTTTGATTTTTCTTAAAAATTCTCTTCCAACAAATTGATCTGCGAGATAACTCTCATACTGTTTCATAAAATTACCAGTCAGTAGACCTGACATAGTAATTTTCGGTCTTTGCTCCAATACTCTGTTTTCTTTTTCCGAAATCTTTTTATCTGGCGCAATCAGATTGCACCCTATCATAATGATAAGAAAGCCTATAAATAATTTTGCAATTAGGTTTTCTGCTGTCCTTCTTTTTCTTCTATTTCCTCTATTATTTAGTCTTTTATTCATACTTCCACCTAGAATCTAAAATATAAAAACGGATTAAATGATTCCGTTACAAGGTATGCTAACGTTACAAAAAGTAATACGATATAAGAAATTCCTATCACAAGGGTACGTACTTTTCCATTTCTTATTCTTCTTGCTATTGTATTTAATAACTCTGCCCCAAATGCGCATGATCCAAGCACAGCAATTACATACAATAAATAGTTAGAGAACAGGAAGAAAAATCCTTGTCCATCAAAAACACCACTTCCACCAATGCCAAACATCGTTCCTATATAGTCAAATGCATATCCAACGTTCGGACTAAAGAAAAATACCCAGCCAATCAGAATCCCTATAATTGCATACAAATGCTGGAAGAACTCTGGCAATTTTTGAATCTTATCTCCCCATACAAATTTTTCAAGAATAAGTAGGATTCCATAGTATAATCCCCAAAAAATAAAGTTCCAGGCCGCTCCATGCCACATTCCTGTAAGCATCCAGACAATTAAAATATTTTCAATCTGTCTTGCCTTTCCAAAGCGATTTCCCCCAAGTGGAATATAAACATATTCCTTAAACCATGTACTAAGCGAGATGTGCCATCGTCTCCAAAATTCCGTAATGCTCTTAGAAACATACGGATAATCAAAGTTCTTTCGAAATTCGAATCCAAACATTCTACCAAGTCCTACTGCCATATCTGAATACCCACTGAAATCAAAATAGATCTGGAATGCATAAGAAATACATCCGACCCATGCAGTCAATACCGAGAAACTTCCCATCTGCAATCCTATAATTTCATTAAATATAGCACCTGTACAATTCGCTAAAACAACTTTTTTAGCAAGACCAATAATAAATATTTTCACTCCATTTCCAAATTTATTAATGCTAAGTTCTCTTTTTCTTAATTGTATTTCAATATCTACATAACGAACAATCGGACCTGCTATTAATTGTGGAAACATACAAATATACAATGCGAAATTCAAGAAATTCCTCTGCACTTTCGCATTTCCTCTGTATACATCTACAATATACGATACTGCCTGGAATGTATAAAAAGAAATTCCAATTGGCAGTGGCAACTCTTTATATGGAAGATCCACTGGAAGTATACTGTTGATACTCTCCACAAAAAAACCATAATATTTAAAAAACCCTAATATTAGAAGGTTAATTACAACCGCAAAAATAAGACTTTTCTTTTTTGCTGCCGGATCATCTTCTTTTTCCCCTAAATTAATACCACAAACATAATTTAATGCTATGGAAAGCATCATAAGTATAATGTATACAGGTTCACCCCATGCGTAAAAAATAAGACTTGCAATGAGCATAATCATATTTTTAAATCTGTCTGGAACAACATAATAAAGTGCCAGTGTGCATGGCAGGAAAACCATTAAAAATGTAAGACTGCTAAATAACATTATTAATTTTCTCCCCTTATATTATAAACTTTTTGAAAAAATTTCTTTATACTTGTCCGCTTGTTCCCCTACTGACAAGAATATAAATTTCCCCCTGACTGAAATCTGTGCTGCATCTAAATATTTCACTTCCTGTGGAGCATATCCTTCAAAGTCATTTTTTCTACTTTCTATTTTCTTTTCAATTGCTTCCACAACTTGATGAATCTGATCTTCTTCTTTTACTTTAATTAGCAGTACTTCTGCTGCAGATAAATTAAACTTCGAGTTATAAAACAAAACTCCTTCATAATCTGCCGCATTTAAAGAATAAAATCTTTTCAGGCCCTGAATACCCGCATCTTGTAATTTTTTAGTATTTATCGCTGCTTCTACTGGTTTTTTAACTTCTTCAAAACTCTTACTACTTCCACTTGAAAAATTTAAAAGAAACGCAACGTATATCACGATAACTGCTACAATCACATACTTCATGATCTCGCTTACACTATAGTGTCTATTTTGTTTACCTTCATCAGTTGTTTTATATTGTTCTACCATAACGCAGACACCTCCGCCATATGATCTAGCCAGTACGGATAAAAGGACGCTTTTAAATGAATCCCATCTGGCTCGTAGTCATCTTCAGAAACTAAGGATGTATTATCAATAAACGTTAATTGATATTTATCACATAACTTCTCAAGTTGTTTGTTGTATTTATTTAATGAGTTGTATTCCGGCATTTCTTCTACAACCTTATTTTGAACTGGGAAAATAGAATTTACAAAAATTCTTGCATTTGGCACTTTTTTCTTTAACTCATTTAACAGTTTTTCATAGCTTTCTCCAAATACTTCGGCATGTCCATTGGTTGTTCGAACATCATTCATACCATACGCAAGAAAAATAATTTGTGGATTAATTTTCTGTACCGTTTCAATCTGATCTTCTAAATCCATCACAGAACTTCCTATTTTAGCCACCACACTAGAAGGATCTAAAATATCATACTCCACCATTCCTTCTGTAATAGAATCTCCCATGATCACTGCATTTTGAAAGACCGCCTTATAATTATTCGCTTCCTTTTCCGGGCTTCCTTCCGCTCGTTCAATTTCTTGAATCTTCTTTTCAATGGCTGAAATATCGGACGCGGCTGCCTGCTCTATATATAATAATCCGTCTGTTGTATCTACTTTTTTATTTCGAAATTTTCCAATTCCGAGCACAATAAGAAGAGCGATCGCCGATACTCCGACTGCCCCTCTTATATATAGCGTTTTTTTCCTTTTATTTACTTTTCTCATCAAAATTTACCTTTCTATAACCCCTTATAGTCTCCAGCACCATTTATGATACTTTTTTTAATTCTAAAAGTCAATATTCTGCAATCTAATCCCAGCAAAAATGAACTCCCTGAACAAGTTCTACTCCCTCAACTTTTGCCAATTCATCTATAGTTACCAATTGATACCCTTGATCAATCAACGTTTTGATCATTTTACCATCAACAACTGCTTTCATTGAAGTTTCATGAATATCATGTAATAAAACAACACTTTTATCTGTTGTTCCTGAAATCACTTTAGACAAAATAGCCTCTGTATTTTTAGATTCCCAGTCACTACTATCCACATTCCACAAGATTGCAGGAAGTGGAATCGTTTGGTCAACCTTTTCATTGTAACTTCCATATGGTGGGCGATAAGAGGTCACTTTGTAATCAAAGTGTTCCTGAAAGAAATCACTAACCCCCATAATTTCTTGATACATCTGGTCTTCGTTCAATTTTACAAGGTTTGCATGGGTCTGTGAATGAGATCCGTACTGATTTCCCAAGTCTATTCCTTTTTGAATTACTGGAGCTGTAGACTCACTAAGAGATCGTCCAACCACATAAAATGTCGCATTGGCATCATATTTGTATAACTCATTTAAAATCTTGTCTGTATAATCTGAGTTCAAACTCGGGCCATCATCAAATGTCAAAGCTACCATTGGACGATTTGGGTCTATATAAATAGGTTTTTTATATTTTTCCTGTGGAATTCCCAAATCCAGTCCCAATTCTTTTGCAATATATTTTAGTGGTATTTCTATCTTTGTATTGTACTTTTCAAACTGGCATACAAACGATTCTCTGTTAAAGTGATATTGAAAATCCTCTTCTTTAATATTTGTATAATACGTCTCCTCCAAAAAATCCGCTGTATAAGCCTCTTGTCTTCCTTCTGATTTCATTGTATATCGCAAATAATCTGAAATCATCATCTTTCCTTTATCGCTCAATTCTTTTAAGCGCGGCTCCTTGTAATTTTGATCTACAAATAAGGTACGATTATTACCATAGTCATAACAATAATAATTGTTCATTTTATAGGTCTTATAATCATATACAGATTTTTTCTTTCCAGTTTCACATAACTTCTCCGCAAATATCTTTCCAGTGTTCTTCGTCTCTCTTGGATAAAATGCCACACTTTGATTTGTTCGAACGCGCTTGGCATCATAATTTTTGCTCTTTGCTCCTCTCCCCACAAACAGCATACATCCAAAAAATACGAACACACATAAAATCACAGTCAAATATATATATTTCGTTCTAATTCCTCTTTTCGATCGTCTAAAATGTCGTTTTTTCTTTTTTTTCATCTTTCAACCTGCTTTCCAAATACCCAATAACTATTTTTAGACCTTTGCAGATTTATTATACTATATTCGACAAATTCCGCCAATATTCATATTCTTAAAATACTCTTAATCTTTCATTTTCTTTTTACTATTTGTTTCTCTCAAAATATGATACAATAAGAACAGTTTTTATTACATCGGAGGTTCATTTATGATTTCATTACAGATAACAAGTGTAAAAACGTTTATGTCTCACTTATTGTTATCCGATACTTTTGATCAATTTCAATTCATTGAGGGGGAAATTGTTACCTTTAATACTTTTAAGATTGATGGATACATTCAAAAAGCTTTTTTCCCTGAAGAAGACATGCTCCTAGAATATTCCTCTTGGAGTACTCTCCGTGACTATTGTTTTCGTTTGATTCGAGGAAAACGCACCCCTTTAAGCTTTAAATTTATTTTTCGTCTTCCGAACGAACAAACAAAATCACTGATTTCCAATCATAATCTAGATTTTCAAGCCGATCAGGTACAAGGCTGCTATCTCAACATTTACTATGATGGCACCTGCCTTCGCTGTACTACAGGAACTTCCTTGAAACTTTTTACATTAGATAAATCCTTAGAACATATTTGGGATCAAACCATGCTAAAATTTTTCAGTGAAAAAGAAATTCCTTTTGATCTATGATGACAGAAAAAAAGCCAGGCCCTTGCTAAGTTTCTTCAGAACATTCTGAATCCTACTTGCATAGGGTCTGACTTTTTTATGTTATTTATTTTGTAAGCATCAGCATAATGTCATTGCTTCGTTTCACAAATGCTGTCATCTCTTCTGAACTCAATGGTTTATGTGCCATCATCGCAAGATCATACAGCTGTTTACAAATGATGGAAACATTTTCATTTTCCTTGTGTTCCACAACAAATTTAACCAATGGATGGTCTGCATTGAGAATGAATGTAACCTGACTTCCAAACATTCCTGGATCCATCGCACCCATTCCGTACATTCTCATCATTTCTTCCATACGTCGTGACTGTTCGGATAAAACTGCCATTGATGCAATATTCTCATCTTTTAGTTTTTCGACCTTCACATCCAGTTGTTCGTTACCCAACTCTTTTCTAAATATTTCCACAAGCGAATCTGCTGTCTTTGCAAATTCTTCTTTTTCTTCCTCACTCACATCTGATTTTAGTGATTCGTGAACATCGGCATCAATTCTCTGGAAGCTAATTGTTTCATTCCGTTGTTCCAAATATGTGATAAATGCAGAATCAATGTTATGTTTTAAGATGACCGCATCTTGTCCTTGGGCCTTAAACATATTAATGTACTGGCTCTGCTGAAGTTCATCTGTAACATAGAAAATATTAGTCTTCTTCTCTTCTTTTTCTTGATCGCTTGTTTCCTGCTCTTTTGTTTCTTCTGTCTTTTCTTCTAAAGATCCACCATTTGCAAGGATGCAATCCTCTAAAGTAAGATACTTATGATCTAGATTTTTGAATAAGATTGATTTTTCGATTTTCTTTCCGAACTTTTCATCCTTTAAACATCCAAATTTGATAAATGGAGAAATGTCATCCCAATACTTTTCGTAATTTTCTCTGTCATTCTTAAACATTCCATTGAGTTTATCTGCAACTTTCTTGGAAATGTAATCTGCAACTTTATTTACAAATCCATCATTTTGAAGCGCACTTCTTGATACATTCAATGGAAGGTCTGGACAATCGATTACACCCTTTAAAACCATCAAGAATTCTGGAATTACTTCTTTGATGTTATCAGCAATAAACACTTGGTTGTTATACAGCTTAATTGTTCCTTCAATGGAATCATATTCTGTATTGATTTTTGGGAAGTAAAGAATTCCCTTTAAATTGAATGGATAATCCATATTTAAGTGAATCCAGAACAATGGCTCCTTATAATCCATAAATACTTTGCGGTAGAATTCAATATACTCTTCCTTTGTGCATTCGCTTGGATTTTTTGTCCAAAGTGGATGTGTATCACTAAGAGAAACTGGACGTTTTACAATTTTTGCTTTTTGTTTTGGTTCTCCTTCTTCCCCTTCCTTTGGCTCTTCTGTAATATGTTCTACTACCTCATCTGTATCTAATAAATCTGCTTCATCAACTACTTCATACTCTGTATCTGCACTTGCTTTTGACAAGAAAATTTCTACTGGCATGAAAGAACAGTATTTTTCGATCACTTCTCTTGCTCTATATTCATTTGCAAATTCAAGACTTTCTTCGTTTAAGAATAAAGTAATTTCTGTTCCTACTTCTTCTCTATTTCCTTCTTGCATCTCATACTCTGTTCCGCCTTCGCTTACCCAGTGTACGGATTTAGAACCCTCTTTGTAGGACAAAGTATCGATCTGAACTTCATCTGCAACCATAAAAGCGGAATAAAATCCGAGTCCAAAATGGCCGATCATTTCATCGTCTGTCGTCTTATCTTTGTATTTTTCCAAGAACTGTGTAGCACCTGAAAATGCAATCTGTGTAATGTATTCCTCTACTTCATCTGCTGTCATTCCAAGACCATTATCTATAAATTTCAGTGTCTTCTCTTCTGGATTTACAATTACTTGGATCTTTGCTTTATAATCTTCTGGAAGTTCATACTCTCCCATCATGTCTAATTTTTTCAACTTTGTAACTGCATCGCATCCATTTGATATGAGCTCACGCATAAAAATATCATGATCGGAATATACCCATTTTTTTATGATTGGAAAAATATTTTCACTATCAATTGATAAATTTCCCTTTCTTGTTTCCATTATAAACACTCCTTTTCTATGATCTGCGTTTCATTACTTCGGTTTCTCGCCTAAAAGATATAATAATACAGCAATTTTTAAAAGTCAACACAAAATTAGCACTCTTTTTAAAAGAGTGCTAACAATTTTATCATCTTTATTATTTCGCATCTACATAATAGGAAGTATAATCCTCTGATTCTATCATATCTTCCGGAATAAGAACTCCTGATCCGCCCCCTCCTGTCACAACCGTTCCTTCCGGCAAATAAACATTTTTAAATCCATCCTCATCGTCCTCTGAATCACAATAAATATCTAAACATTCCTCATAGGTACATTCTATCCATGCATAAGTTTTTTCGCATCTAAACTCATAAATTCCAGCTGGAAAATCTATCCCCGCCGTATAGTTCTCTCCCTCTTTCACATGCTTCTCTTCGGAAAGTGGATTTTGAATTAAAGGAATCATTTTACTGACTTGTGCACACTCTGATGTCAGGCGAATTTTTAACCCATCACCTACTTGAAAATATCCGCCTTCATACAAACGGACATCCTCCGCTGATTGAACCGCTCCATCTTTCAAACTATCTTCGAAATCAGATAACCACCAGTTTGCATGAATTTCATTTTTTTGATCGTTTACTTTACAAATGCCAGAACCTTCTGTTCTCTCCAGTAAATAAATTCCTTCTGGTATATGAACACCAACTTTATAATTTCCAGTCGACAATTCAATCTCAAATACTTCTCCCTCATTTGATAGCTCATATTTTGCATTTTCATAAAAATTGTATTCTTGATCATGGTGTTTCTCATATGTTACTTCTTCCTTGAACTGGGAAATTCCTTCTATACACGCTCCAATAATCAAAGGAATAAGGTTTAGACCAAGGACAATTGCTACAATACTCTTGATCATTTTGGAAAAAGTACTTTTTTGCTTTCCTTCCACTGCTGATTTTGTTTTTTTACGAACCTGTTTGTTTACATCCTTACGTTTCTTCGTTTGCTGCTGTAACACATTTGCTGTTTTATGTTCTTTATTTTGATTTTTTTCTTTCGAAACCTCTTGGTTCTTAATCTTTTCTTCTTTCTGTATCGTTGTGTCTATTGTATGGGTTGTCTTTCGATCTTTCGCAAACTCTGCTGTTGTACAATTTAATCGAAAAGATTTTCGATCATTCCTTTTGTTGTCCAGCCCACACTCTACGCATACACCATTCACTAATTTTCCACCACATAAATAACATCTTCTCTTTTGCATAGGCATTCCTCTTTTGTTTATGCTAATTCGTATTACAGTTGTTCTTTTATCACTTCTATTGCTTTTAACATTTGAGAATCATACTGATCTTTTTCAGGGTCAAATTGATACTCAACTTCAACATCCGGTTCTATTCCTTTTTTATGGATACATACTCCACTTGGTGTAAAATATTCTGAAATTGTAACTTTTAGGCTACTTCCATCTTTTAGTTCTATAATCCTTTGTACAATTCCTTTTCCATATGTAGTTTTTCCTACTATTGTTCCTACTTTATAATCTTTTACAGCGCCGGTAAAAATTTCAGAAGCACTGGCACTATTCTCATCTACAAGGATTGCAAGAGGTTTATCAAATGTGTGGTCCTCTGGATTTTTATACTCCTCTTGCTTGCCATTTTTATCTTTCGTTGAAACAATCATTCCTTTTGGCAAAATTTCTTTTAACATGCTTACTGTTGTTTCGAGCATTCCTCCTGGATTTCCTCTTAGATCAATAATCAGTCCTTTCATTCCTTGTTGTTCCAGTTTTTCAAGTTCTGATTTGAACTGATCATATGTAACTATATCAAATTCAGAAATCACTAGATAACCGATATTATCTTCAAGCATGGTACTACTTACAGTAATCGCCTCAATTCTACCGCGTGTCACTGTAAATTCTTTTTTCTCCATTTCTTCCCCACGGTAAACTTTTATCACAACATCGGTGCCTTCTTCTCCTCTTACCCAGGAAACCAATTCTGATAAATCTCCGCTTACAAATTCATGATCATCCACCTGATAAATGATGTCTCCATCTTTTAACCCTGCCTTTTGTGCCGGTGAATCTTCATAAACTTTATTAATGCGCGCTAACCCTGTCTTAAGTTCCACGGACAACAATGCGCCTATTCCTGAAAATTCTCCACTCGTAGATTCAAAAAGATCTTTTGTTTCCTTTGCATCATAATAAACCGTGTAAGGATCCCCCATAGACTCCGCAAATCCCTTATAAATTCCTTCTTCTATCTGCTCTTTCGTTACTTGGTCAGAATACAGATACTGATCATCTATCAAATTTCCCAGTAGTTTTAGTTTCCGTTTTACATTTTTGTCATTTCCGATCTCTACAGCAGAATTCGGCTGGTGAAGATGGCCCATGACTGCCTCATAAACACCACTTCCTATAAAAACAACAAGAAGCATCAACACACTTCCATAAATCACACCGCTCTTAAAACTTCTTTTTTTCTTTTCCATTCTGTCACCCCTATTGTATTTGTTCAGTACAAATATAAAAAAAGCCCGGGAACAGGCCATTCGCAATTTCGAATGGCTTTCCCGGGACAAACCTTAAACTTTCAAATGTTTTCTAACTGTAAAGAAACTTCCGAAGAATCCCATACCAACGCCCAGGATAAGTCCTGTTGGCAACAGCCAGCGGTAAACTTCTGATACTGGAAGAAAATCAATAATATTATTTAATATTGAAAAATGTGTCAGTACATATGATACTGCTTTTCCATAAAGTGCATACAGAAGTGCCAGTGGAATAATCGCTCCAACAATTCCCATTAAAATACTTTCAATAATAAACGGGGATCGAACGACAAAGTCCTTTGCCCCAATGTATTTCATAATCGCAATTTCTTCTTTACGAACAGTAATACCCATCGTTACTGTATTACTGATCAAGAAGATAGAAACTCCAAACAAAATCAAAATAATTGCAATGGAAATATATCCTACAAGTGTATTTACACTTGATAAAGCTTTCGCAACAACATCTGATTTTTTAACGTCACGAACTCCTTCCAGTCCTTTTGCATATTTTACAAGTTCTTTCTGTGTCAATGCAAGAGACTTGCTTCGAACAGATAAACTAGCCTTGTCTTTATTTTCTGTTTTCATATATACTTCATAATGGTCAGATTCAGCTAATGGATTGTCATTTTTAAATCCTTGTGCCGCATCCGGATTATCTGCAAAGTACTGTTTTTTATACTGCTCCCAAGCTTCATCCGCTGAAACAAACACTACCTTGCCAACTTCTTCTCTCTTTTTAAGCTGGTCCCCGATATTATCTTTCGTTTCTTGTGGAAGTCCTGCATCAAAAAATACAGTAACAGCAACGCCTTCTTCTGCTGATTTTATAATATGCTGAAAGTTTACTAAAATTGAAAAGAATAGTCCAAACAAAAATATACAAGCTGACATAGTAGCCACTGATGCAAATGAAAACATCTTATTTCTGCCGATATTCTTAATTCCTTGTTTTCCTACGTATCCTAAAGTACTAATTCTCATCGAAATACCCACCTTTTTTTTCATCGCTGACAATAACGCCTTGCTTCATCGTGATTACACGTTCATTCATCTCATTTACAATCTCTTGATTATGAGTAACAACAACGACTGTGGTTCCTCTTTCATTTGCCTCTTTCAAAAGGCTCATGATCTCCCATGAGTTTGTTGGATCAAGGTTACCTGTTGGCTCGTCTGCAAGAAGAATCGCTGGTTCATTTACAATAGCTCTTGCAATTGCAACTCTTTGTTGCTCACCACCAGATAGTTCCTTTGGAAACGCTTTATATTTTTGTGCAAGCCCAACCAAGGAAAGGGCTGCTGGTACTTTTTTCTTAATGATGCGTGATGGTGTTTCTGTAACTCTTAATGCAAAGGCAATATTATCGTAAATATTTCTATCTTTTAGAAGTCTAAAATCTTGAAATACAACGCCAACTCCTCTGCGATATTTCGCAATGTGGCGATGTCTCATACGATTAAGGTTTTGTCCATTTACAATAATGGTTCCTTCTGTTGGACTTAACTCTTTCATGATCAGACGAATCAATGTGGATTTACCTGATCCACTGTCACCAACAATGAAAACAAACTCGCCTTGCTCAATTTTAACCGATACTCCATTTAGTGCAGAGACACCTTTTGAGTATTCCTTCGTTACATTTCTTAATTCTATCATATGTTCCTCCTAATTATTCATGCTCCTTTGGAATTCGCCTCTTAAAAGTATCAATAATCTGTTGTCTCCATATATTTCATATATTCAACTACCATAAGTGCAATCTTAAACGTAATTGCATCTTCAAATACACGAAGATCCAGACCTGTACTCTTCTGTAACTTATCCAAACGGTATACCAGAGTATTCCTATGAATGTATAACTGTCTTGACGTTTCTGATACATTCAGACTATTCTCAAAGAATTTATTAATAGTCGTCAATGTCTCTTCATCAAAATCGTCTGGAGATTTCCCCTCAAAAATCTCTTTGATGAACATTTTGCAAAGTGGAATCGGCAACTGATAGATCAATCTTCCAATTCCCAGTGTACTATAAGCCACAACATCTTTTTCTTTAAAGAAAATCTTTCCAACATCAAGGGCAAGCTTTGCTTCCTTGTAGGATCTGGAAACTTCTTTAATGTCATTTACAACTGTGCCGTATGCAATGTGAATAGACTCTTCTGGATGTTCTGCCTTAATAAGGTCAAGCATCTCTGCCGCCATTTTCTCAAGTTCACGATTTCCATCTTTTTGTGACAACTCTTTTAGCACGATGATATTTTTCTCATCTACCGCTGTAACAAAATCTTTCGATTTTCCACCAAGCAGATTTCTAACGCGGTCCAAAGCAACACTGTCTTTTTCGCATAACGTTTCAATAATAAAGATAACACGTTTTGCCTCAGTGTCAATATGTAATTTCTGTGCTCTATTGTAAATATCAACCAAAAGAAGGTTATCTAGTAATAAATTTTTAATAAAATTATCTTTGTCAAAACGTTCTTTGTAAGCAACTAGAAGGCTTTGAATCTGAAAGGCCGCCATTTTCCCTACCATGTAAATTTCTTCACTATTACCCGTAGCAAGCAATACATATTCCAGCTGCTGTTCGTCAAATATCTTAAAAAACTGACATCCTTGAATCACCTGACTGTCGGCAGGAGATTCTACAAACAAGACAACCGCACTTTCATATTTTCTAGAATCTTCAAAGGTGCTTGCAAGAGCCTTTCCTTCTGTATCTAACACGCAGAAATCAATACGTGAAATACTTTTTAATCCTTCTATGGTGTTTTGTAATACCTGATTTGATATCATTTTCTCTCCTCCACTCATATGTATGCTCATGTGCATATTCCACAAAGAAATCTAAACCAAAAATTATATATGCACACATATATTTCTATATTAAGACATAACTACAAAAAAATAAAGAGGAAATCCATTTTTTTTATGCATTTCCTCAAATTTTTAATGAATATTTTATATTTTATCCTTGGACATAGTTCACAATTTCTATCTTATGATTCTACTTTTTTGTCCTGTTGATTGTTTTTTATATGCTTTCCTGCAAGGTGGAGAAATCGTTTCTTCATCAAATAATAACGAATGCCACCTGTACCATTTTCAATGTAGCGTTCTGCTAATGTACTTCCACAGCCCAGCCATAGTTTTACGTTTAGCAGTGCTTTATTATTGATAATAAAGTTTTCCTGTAACGGTGCTGGAAGAAAAGATAAAATGCAATCCGCCTCCATCCCATTGATCTCATTTACGATTTCTTCCTGGGATCGATTCTCGTCGAGCTGACATGTACCAACAACAATCATTCCTTTATGGTTGTGCTGAATCGCTTTTTCCAGTCTCTCTGCCATGTTTGCATCTTGGGAAATAAGAATGACCTTCTTGTGATTTTTTTGCAAATATCTAAAAAACATTTTCAGGAAAATTTTTCCAGAGACATCTTTTAACAGCCTGATATCTGTGATCTTTGCTGCCTGAAGAATTCCCTCTTCCCCTGGAAGTATCATGTCAAATTGTGCAGTCTGCTCTTTCCACTCTTTATTTTCTTTTTCTTGTAAAAGCATATCTAAAGTAACAACTTCTATCAAATTGATCGAGTCACTTTCAAGATACTCCACTGCCTGACGCATCGCCCTCTTTGCTGCGAAACTATCCAACTCCACGTCAAAGATATTGATTTTCTCACTCATCTAATTCACCTGTTCTTTTTTCTCCAGTTTTATTATTTTAGCAAAAGAAGAGGTAAAAGTCAATTATTTTGTTTCCTTACGCTTACGTTTCGTAATCAGTCCTCCTATTTTTCCTGTTTCTTTTGAAGACAATGACTTCCACCCGTTTTCTAGCACTTTATCAAGAAGTCCCAGTTCTTCTGCTATTTCATATTTCATCTTTTCCTGTGGCTCTAAATGTTCTAGATCTACTGGTTGTTCTTTCCTCTTTGTCATAATAATCCCTGCCTTTCCTGTTCTTGCTAGGATTATTGCCGTATTTTTTTCTCTTATTCAAAGAAACCTACAAAAGAATTTCTTTCTGCAAACGGAAAGAATAAATAACTTTTTGTTTCACTTTTTTCCCTAAAAGTGTCTCCAGTGCTTTTGCATAATACTCCAACTGTGCATGATATTTTTCTTTCAATTCCTCTGGAGAATTTACAAAATCCGTTTTGTAATCTACCAGGATTAATTCCTCGTCTTCCTCAAAATAGACATCAATGATTCCTTGAATAAGCACCGTTTCATCTGTCTGATCTTCCGGATACACTTCTTTCATATTAACCCCTAGAACAAAGGGTTGTTCTTTTTTTAATTGCTCGTACCGAGCCGCCGTTCTCATACGATTTGCAATGTCACTATTTAAAAAAAATAAAATATCATTTTGCCAAATACAATCCGCCATTTCCTTTGATAGTTGTCCTGATTTTATGAACTGTTTGATTTGCGCATCTAAACTTTCCCTATTGTATTCTTTCGTAAAATCTAAAATTTCCAAAAGTTTATGATAGGATGTACCACGAAATCCCGCTTCCACTTTTTGTTCTTTGGAGAGAAATTCTGGCAAAAGCGGTATAATCTCTGGTTCTTGAAAAAGAGCTTCTCCATTTTGATCTTCCAATTCTTCTCTTAAATACGCCTGTTTTTTTAGCTCAGAAACGGTAAACTTCATTTTTCTTGTTCGCTCGGAATAAAAAGGATATACGTATGCAAGCTGTTCCTCTAACTGGTTCTTAATTTCATCCTCATAAATCTGATCCACATCAATCCGTTCTAGTGTCTCTCTTTCTATGATTGTTTTCAAACATTCTCGATTGCTCTCTTGATTGATTGTTTTCCCTGACACAATCTTTACCTCAATTGGCAATTCTTTTGTACTTTGTGCAATGCAAGGAATGATCCAATCCAAATAACACTTTGCCGACATAATGGAGTAAACAGGAAGCGTCTGTTTCTTTTGATCTGCCCGTAAAAGCTGTCTTTGTTTTTCAATTTTTTCTTCTGCTTCTGATAGCTGTCCGGTCATGATCAACTTCTCTTTGGCTCTTGTCAGCGCCACATATAAGACTCTCAACTCTTCCCCAAGACTTTCAATAGATAATTGCTCTTGAATCATCTTTTTCAAAATGGTAGGACTTTTGGTTCTGTTTTTTAAATCCATCGCATTGATTCCGATTCCTAATTGAGAATGGAGTATGATTTCGCTGGATAATTCACGTCCATTAAATTTTTTTCCCATACCAGATACAAACACAATCGGAAATTCAAGTCCTTTACTTTTATGAATGGTCATAATGCGTACTGTATCTGATTGTTCATCTTCTATGCTCGCTTCTCCATAATCTACATCATATTTTTTTAATTGCTCGATATAACGCACAAAGTTAAACAAACCTTTGTAACTTGTTTTTTCAAACGTTGCTGCTTTTTCTAAAAGCATTTCAATATTCGCTTCTCTTTGTGCCCCTCCTGGCATTGCACTTATAAATTGTTTATAGCCTGTTGTTTCAAGAATTTCCCATAGTAGATCATGAATGGCCATAAATGGAATTTTGTCTCGAAAAACAGAATATGTTTTCAGAAAATCTTGCAATTGCTTTTGAAGTTCTACATCACATACTTCCTCTTTTGCATAGAGAACCACTGCCTCGTAAAATGTATGTTCTGGGAATTTTATTTTTATTTTAGCCAATTGTTTTGCTGAGATCCCTGCAAATGGTGAAGTTAGCACTGCCGTTAACGGCATTTCTTGGCGGAAATTGTCAAGAATTTTCAGATAGTCTAGTAGAACACTAATTTCATACGTCTCAAAGTACCCTTCTGTTCCACCTGAATATGCTGGAATTCCTTCCTCCATAAGAACTTCGGTAAAAATATCTGCCCATCCTTTTCTACTCCTTGTAAGAATCACAATGTCTTTATAATTAGGGGCTCTATATTCTCCCGTTTCTTTATCTAAAACCCTTCCATTTTTTCGAAGTTCCTTGATGCGTTTTGCAACCACTCTCGCCTCCATCTGGGCACCTGTCTCCTCCCATTCATCTGTCGTTTCTTCGTCTATGGAAGGATCCAGAAGAATGAATTCCACTTTGTTGATGGAGTCTCCAAATTCATCTAGTTGCTGTTCGTAATCTGCCCCTTTATACAACGCTGCATGATCATCATAAGATACTCCCCCAATTTCCTTTCTCATAATCTGACGAAAGATAAAGTTAACACAATCTAGTACCTCTTCTCTGCTTCGAAAATTTTTGTGAAGGTCAATTCGCTGCATCTTACTGTCTTCCTGACTATACGTATCATATTTTTCCATGAAAAGTTCTGGTCTTGATAACCGGAAACGATAAATACTTTGTTTCACATCTCCTACCATAAAAATATTATAAGCGTTTTGATGAATGGTTGATACGCTAGTCAAAATTGCTTCCTGAATCAAATTACTATCTTGATACTCATCGATCATTACTTCTACAAATTTCTCTTGATATTCCTTGGCCACTTTAGATGGCACTAATGTTCCATTTTCTTCTTCTGTGAGAATTTTTAATGCGTAATGTTCCATATCCGAAAAATCTATAAGATTTTTGCCTTGTTTTTTCTCTTGATATTTTTGTTCAAAAGCATTCACAAGCTGACATAACATAGACACACTCGAAGAAGCAAGAACGATATCTTTTTTTAATTCGTCTAGCGGAGCATAAAAATATTTTTCTCCCAAGTCTTTGATTCTTTTTTTTACAACCTCTCTCAATGCTTTTACTTGCGATTTTTTTTCTTCATTTACGGTTTCATCTTTTTTTGTTGATAAACGTGCCCAGGAAATTTTGCGCAGCAACTCATACATCGTTTCATACGTACTGCACTGTAACAGTTTTTCAAGAAGTGCTTCATCTTTCTCACACATCTCCCCATACATATATGGGCCATCTGCTTCCTCACAGATTCGTATCGCCTCTTCTACCGGCTGTTGTAGTTCTAAAATTCGCTCTTTTGTCATGGAAACAACATAAGAACTCCAGTCGAACTTTGTAGATTCTTCCTGGTACATCTCTTCGCATGCAAGAAGCCACTGTTCTGGTTGCGGATATCCTCTTGTATATTCATACAACTGCAGAATAATTTCTTCTATTTTTTTATCATTTCTTCCTGTTCCAAACTTTTCTACAAAATCTAGAAATTCCGGATTTTTTTGTTCATAACAAGCTTCTAATAGTTCTTCTAAAACATCTTGTTTTAGTAGCTTTAACTCTCCTTCATCTGCAATTCGAAATCCCGGATCCATATCCAATACATGAAAGTAGTCTCTTATGACAGATAAGCAAAAACTATGGATTGTGGTAATCAATGCACTATGGATCAAGGTTGCCTGTCTTTGAAGATGAACATTTTCTGGTTCCTCTTCCAGTGCTTTTTCTATAGCATTTGCAATTCTTTCTTTCATTTCTGCTGCTGCTGCCTCTGTAAAAGTTACAATCAACAACCGGTCCACATCCACAGGATTTTTCTTGTCTGTGAGCATTGTAATGATTCGTTCTACAAGAACAGCTGTCTTTCCTGATCCAGCTGCGGCAGATACAAGAATATTTCGATTTCTAAGATCTATAACTTTTTGTTGTTCTGCTGTCCAGTTTACTCCCATTGCTTCTGCTCCTTTTTCAGTTCCTCTTTGATTTTTTCCATAATTTCTTCTGTGCTTTGTTTTCTGATCTTTTTATAATCACACCCATCTAATAAGGGATCAAATCCACAAATATCTTGATATGGACAATAGTCACAAGCCGTTGTTCCTGCTATTTCATATGGATGAATCTCCACTTCTCCCGACACGACGCCTTTTTTTAACTGTTTTTCTTTTACTTTGGCAAACCGTAGAATTTCTTCAAATTCTTCTTGCATGACCGCTTTTGAATTTGCACTTAAACTTCCATCCTTCTTAATTCCAATTGGAATATAATCCGAGGTCCCTTGCAATCCATGTTCCAAATGCTCAAGTACCTTGGAATCCGCATTCACAAGACCATCCAAACGCAATTCTTTTAAAATTGATTTTTCAACATCTGAGGTTTTCTCAACAAAAGGATCTTTCATGCGATAATAAAACATTCCTGCTGGAACCACCTCTTTTCCAAAAGAACGCTTCTTTTCCATTTCAAGTGCTGCATTTAAATAAATAAGCAACTGCATTTGCAGTCCATGATAAAAGGAATTTAAATCAAATTGTTTCATCCCGGTTTTATAATCGACTACTTTTACATAAACCTGTTCTTCATCTTCACATGTATCTACTCGGTCTATTTTCCCACTTTTAAATTTCACTTCATATCCAACAGGTTTGAAATCACCCTTTTCCATCTGCTTTGCAACCGCCCACACCGAACGATCTACCAGATTTTTGATTCGCGTGATTAAATATTCGTTCCGTGCCGTACTATATAGCACCGAATTTTCGTAGGACTTCATACTTTTTTCTACACTCTCATCCACGATCTGCCTGCGTAATTGTTCGTCTTCAATCTCCCAGGATAACTGATATTCTTTTAATTTCTGTGCATAAAATTCCATGGCACGATGCACAATGTTTCCCAGATCTACTGGTGCAAATTCATACGTTTCTCTGTCTGAAAGTTCCAAACCATAGTTTAAAAAATGGGCATATGCACAAGATGCAAACTGTTCCAATCGTGTCACACTAAACCTTGACACATCCTCATATAATTTTTCAACTTGTTCTTTTGTAAGTACTTCCTTTTCTTTCTTATAGAATGCTGCATCTAAAATTTTCTTGACCTCTTCTTTATTGTTTCTACCATAACAGGAGTACAGCTCCTTCCATTCGTCCGATAACTCTTCCTCTTTTTTTTGTACCCCCCTGATCACATATTCTTTTACACTCGACATGGTAAGTTCCTGCTCTTTTAAAGTCCGTTTTTCTTCATCTTTTACGGTTATTGTTGGGTACAACTTTCTTATTTCCTGCACAAGATAAGCTGGGCGCAGACTTTTCCCGTCCGAAGAGACTTTACAATAAGAAAGAAAAAGGGTTTCTTTTGGCTTTGTAAGATTCATATACAAATAAAATTTCTGAATGTACGTTTTTTCCTTGCTCAAAGGTGATAAAGACATCTTATTTTTTTCAAACTTTTCTCTGTCACTTTCTGACAAGATACCTCCTTGTCCTAAATTTCCTGGAAGTAATGTATCATTGGCTCCCATAAAAAATAAAACCTGGATATCTGTAAGACGGCTTCTTTGCATATCTCCCACTACAACCTGGTCCAAACTTGGTGGAATTACTCCTACCTTTGCCTCCTCAAGACCTGCATCAAGAAGTTCGCAATATTCTGCTAAAGAAATACGTTCCTCTCCTAGTAAGTCAACAAATTTGTCAAACAATTCAATCACAATTCGATAAATTTGGGCATATTCTTTTGCCAGAGCAAGTTCCCCTTGTTCCTGAAATCTAAGTTCCATTTCTTTTAACTTTAACTGGCAATCTTGTTTTACTAAAAATTCATATAAAGAAGTCGTTACATCCTTCACGGTCTTATATCTTTGTTTCAAAACAAACATAAGCTCATCCAACTGTTCAACAAAACGTACTCTTAAACGATTTAATCCTTCTAATTCTTCCGCCTTTGCTTCCCTTGTTTCTTTTGTCCACCCGGCCTGCCATGCCTTGTAACCTTTGATTCCACAAGCCAGCACATAATTTTCTATTGCATCCACTTCTTGTGGAGTAAATCCCGTCATCCCCGTTCGTAAATAACGAAATACACTCTCATAAGAAAATTTTTGCTCCGCCATGGAAAGTAAACTTCGAATGTATTCCACAAAAGCATTTAAAAGGATACTTTTTTTGTAATCCGTAAAAACTGGTATATCATACTTTTCCAACGCTTTTTCCACCCAGTCTTCATAGACGCTTAGATCACTGGCTATAATTGCAATTTCGCGATAATGATATCCTTTTTCACGTACCAGTTTTCGAATCTGACCTGCCACATACTCGGCTTCTTTTTTGGGATTTCTTGCAACATGAATTTCAATGGACTCTTGCTCTTTATGATATTGTCTTCTCACTGGGCGAAAAATCTGCGCTTCTAGAAAATCCAACGCCTCATTCTTTTGAAATCTTCTCGTCGGACGGCTATAAAGTTTCACCTCTTTTTCTACCTCAACATGGTGCTCTTTGGCACATTTTACGAGACTAGAAACCATTTGTTTACTAAGCGCAAATAACTGATAGGGATGCTGATAAACGTAAGGATCTTCCCGTTCATCCATCAAAACTGTAACAACTACTTTCTCACAGACCCCCATCAGTTCTCCAAGCAGCCTAACTTGCACTGGTGTAAACCCTGTAAATCCATCCAACACTACAACACTATCTTTTAAAATTTTAGAACTTGGGACAAGGTCACTTAAAAGATCTAAAATCTCTTCGTTGGTAATATATCGATCCGCTAGATATTCTTCAAATCCCTCATAAACTGTTTGAATGTCTTTTAACTTGTAGTACAGATTGCTTTTTTCATCTAGCGTATGCAAAAACTGATCCAATTCTTCAAATCCAATCCCATACTGGGTAAACTCTGAGATGACCGATTTTATTTCACTGATATATCCTTGCTTTTTTAAATTCCCTTTAAATACCGTAAATTCATCTTCATATTTTCCAGCAATTTTTCTCAGGATCAGATTTTTCCCCTCATCGTCTAAAACAATTTTTTTGTTTCCACCAGATTCTTCAAAAATTCGATGTGCAAGTCTTCCAAAACTCAGTACATCGATATTCATAATCCCATGTCGTGGATGCATCGTACAAAAATCCTTTTGTGTCTGCATTGTAAACTGCTCTGGGACAAGCACAATATAATTTTTATTTGCATGTTTCATAGATTCTTCTATGACAGATTGATATAAATAATGAGATTTTCCAGATCCTGCATTTCCAAAAATAAATTGTAATCCCATATTGCCTCCTGCACGTATCATTCTTTCTATTGTTCTCTATAGTTTAGCACAAACTAAAAAAGAGAACCACCATAGGATGGTGATTCTCTTCTTAATTTTATGTGTATAGTAGGATAAAAAGTATCGAAAGAAACTTTCTTAGTCTAACATAGCAAGCATATCACTCTTTTGATTTGCTCCCATCTTTCTTCCAGCCATCTGACCTTTTTTAAATACGATAAATGTAGGGATACTCATAACTCCAAATTTCTGTGCAATGTCCATATCATCATCTACATTGATCTTAACAACTTTCACATCTTCTCTTTCATTTGCGATTTCTTCCATAACAGGTCCCATCATCTTACATGGGCCACACCAGTCTGCGTAAAAATCTACAAGAACGGTCTGCTCTGCGTTCATAACTTCCTGCTCAAAATTTTCTGTTGTAACTTTTAATACTGACATAACGACTTCTCCTTTAATTTGATTTTATTTTTCACAATACAAATGTTTTTGATGAGTTTATTATATCATATCTTTCCTCATTTTCTGTGATAATATCACAAAAGTGCAATCTTTATCAACAAAGTCTTTAAACTTTTCCTAACTTTTTCACATCCAGGATCTCAATAATCCCCCTTGAGACTTTTACAATGCCATCTTTTTGAAACTGTTTTAAAAGTCGTGTCACCACTTCTCTTGCGGTTCCAAGATCTCTTGCCAATGCATCGTGCGTTATTTTTAACCGGTCACTTCCACTCAAAGCACGATGTTCAAGAAGAGTATCTGCAAGTCTTGATGCAACATTCGAAAACACATACTGATTAAAAAGCCACATAATATCAGAAAATTTTTCTGATAGAAGTTCCATCGTATAATCCTTAACTTTCACATTATTTTCGCTAATTTCTTTATAAACTTGCTTTGGGATCGTACAGATTACGCTATCTGTTTCCACCTCCATATCAAGCTCTATATCCAAGCCACGCATCATGCAGGCAGCACTTAAAATACTAACATCCCCATCTACGAGACGAAACAACGTAATTTCTCCTCCCGATGGCGATGTAATAAAAACCCTCGCCTGTCCTTCTTTGATAATCTGAACACCTGCGCATTGCTTTCCTCCATAATGAAGCATGGATCCTTTTTCAAGAAAACTTTCTGAAACTCGATGAATAAGCAAGTCTTGTTCTTCTTTTTTTAGATCTGGCCAAAACGGAAGCGTTTGTTCTAATAATTCCTTCAATTCGCTCCTCCTTGTCATTTGCGCCAGATTTTAAAAAGATTATGCCTCATCTATAGCCTTTCCTATATCGTGGCGCATATATTTATTTTCAAACTGTATCCAGTCTGTCGCAGCATAAGCATTTGCCCGTGCTTCTTTTAAATCTTTTCCCTTCGCTGTAATCCCAAGTACACGTCCACCATTGGTTACAATCTTTCCATCTTTCAGAGCTGTTCCTGCGTGGAAACAATAATAGGTATCCTGATCTTGAAACTTCTCAAGTCCCTGAATTGGAAATCCTTTTTCATAGCTCACTGGGTATCCATCCGATGCAAGAACAACACAGACAGCCGCATTATCTTCAAACTGAAGATCCACTTGATCTAGGGTACCATCTATACATGCTTCCATAACTTCTACAAGATCGCTCTTCATACGTGGAAGAACAACCTGAGCCTCTGGATCCCCAAATCTTGCATTATATTCTAACACTTTTGGACCTTCTTCTGTGAGCATTAATCCGAAAAAGATGATTCCTTTGAATTCCCTGCCTTCTTGACGCATAGCATCTACTGTCGCCTGATAAATGTGTTGATTACAGAACGCTTCTACCTCCTTTGTGTAGAAAGGACTTGGGGAAAATGTTCCCATTCCCCCTGTATTAAGACCAGTGTCCCCATCACCTGCACGCTTATGATCTTGTGCAGATGTCATCGTTTTGATTGTCTTTCCATCTACAAAAGAAAGGACGGAAACCTCCCTGCCTGTCATAAATTCTTCAATCACAATTTCATTTCCGGCAGTTCCAAATTTCTTATCCAACATCAGTGATTTTACGCCTTCTTTTGCTTCCTCTAGTGTATTACAAATTAATACTCCTTTTCCAAGGGCAAGTCCATCCGCTTTGAGTACAATTGGAAATTTTGCTGTTTCAAGATACTGGATCGCTTCCTTTGAATCCGTAAAGGTTTCATACGCTGCTGTAGGAATCTGATACTTTTTCATTAAGTTTTTTGAAAACGCTTTTGATCCCTCCAGGATTGCTGCATTTTTACGTGGTCCAAATGTACGAATCCCTTCCGCTTCTAGTAAATCTACCAAACCACCTACCAGTGGATCATCCATACCAACAACTACAAGGTCGATCTGTTCCTCTTTTGCAAAAGAAACCAGTTTCTCAAATTCCATGGCTCCAATTTCCACACATTTTGCAATCTCTGCAATCCCTGCGTTTCCTGGTGCACAAAAAATTTCATCTACTTTTCTGCTTTTTGCAACCCCTGCTGCAATGGCATGTTCTCTTCCGCCACTTCCAACAATTAATACTTTCATTGTAAGTCTCCTCTATTTGTGAATCACTGCTTTTCCATCTACCACCTGAATCCTTCCTCTGGCAAACAAGTCAATTGCTTCTGGCAAGATTTTCCACTCTGCCTGCTGCATGACTCGTAGCTGAAGACTCTCTGGTGTATCGCCCTGCTCTACTTCTACCGCCTTTTGTAAAATAATCGGTCCTGTATCTGTACCCTCATCTACAAAGTGTACCGTAGCACCTACTACCTTTACCCCTCTTTTAAGCGCAGCTTCATGTACTTTTAACCCATAAAATCCTTTTCCGCAAAAGGCTGGGATCAAAGACGGATGAATATTAATCATTCGATTCTTATATTCCTGAATCATGGCTGGTGGAATCACTACCAAAAATCCAGCAAGTACAATAAGATCTGGTGAAAAAGAGCGCACAGTTTTTAACAGTTCATCATTAAATATTTCTCTTGTTTCATAATCTTTTGGTGAAACGCATACTTGATCGATACCATGTGCTTTTGCACGCTCAAGCGCATATGCATTTTTGTTGTTACTAATGACTCCTACAATCTTGGTGTCATGGATCAATCCACTTTCCACACGATCTATAATTGCCTGAAGATTCGTACCTCCTCCGGAAACAAGAACTACGACTCTTAACATAAAGTAACTCCTTTTTCTCCTGCCTCGATTCGACCTACAATGTATGGTTGTTCTCCTGCTTCTTTGATTGCCTGAAGTGTTTGATCCACATCTTCTTTTCTAACCGCAAGAATCATACCAAGTCCCATATTAAACGTATTGTACATCATCTGTTCCTCAATTTTTCCTTCCTCCTGGAGCATAGCAAAAACTGGTGGAACTGGATAGCTGTCTTTTTCAACAACTGCATGTGTTCCTTCTTTCAACATACGAGGAACATTTTCATAGAAGCCTCCTCCTGTAATGTGGCTGCACGCTTTTATAGTAACGCCTGCTTCTTTTACACTGCGAAGTGCTTTTACATATATTTTTGTTGGAGCAAGAAGTGCTTCTCCTAATGTACAACCAAGTTTTTCATGGTATGTCTCTAACACTTCTTTTTCCATTTTAAATACTTTACGAACAAGAGAGAATCCATTGCTATGTACGCCTGAAGATGCCATGCCAATCAGGACATCTCCTGCTTCAAGATCCTTTCCTGTAATTAAATCTTTCTCATCTACGATTCCGACTGCAAATCCCGCAAGATCATACTCATCCTCTGGATAAAATCCTGGCATTTCCGCAGTTTCTCCACCAATCAGCGCTGCATCGGATTGTTTACATCCATCTGCAACTCCACTTACGATTGTAGCGATCTTTTCTGGAACATTCTTTCCACATGCAATGTAATCAAGGAAAAATAAAGGCTCTCCTCCTGCACATGCGATGTCGTTTACACACATTGCTACGCAATCAATTCCAATGGTATCATGTTGATCAAGAAGAAATGCTAGTTTTAATTTTGTACCAACTCCATCTGTTCCTGATACTAATGTTGGTTTTTCCATATTTTTGAATTTCTCCAAAGAAAATGCCCCAGAAAAACCACCAATATTTGTAAGAACCTCTGATCTCATTGTTTCCATAACATGCTTCTTCATAAGTTCTACTGATCTATAACCTGCTTCAATATCTACACCTGCGTTTTTGTAATCCATGATTTTATCTCCTTATCTGTCTGACACTATCTATATCCGATTTCGTAGTTTAAACTTTCTTACTTTGAAGCCATATATGCCTCATATCCAAGTTTATCAAGTTTATCTGCTTTTGCCTGTACAGTTTCCTTCATTTCTTGGGAATGCTGTTTCAGTTTTTCCAATAGTTCCATATCAGATACTGCAAGAATTTTTGCTGCCAAAATACCGGCGTTCATTCCTCCGTCAATCGCAACTGTAGCAACTGGGATTCCTGGTGGCATCTGAACAATTGAGAACAATGCATCCTGTCCATCCAGATTACTTCCTGAGATTGGAACTCCGATTACTGGTATCGGAACTAATGCTGCACACATTCCTGGAAGATGTGCTGCCATTCCTGCTCCTGCAATAATCACTTTTACTCCATCTTTTTCTGCACTCTTTGCCCATTCAAAGAATACATCCGGTTCTCTGTGTGCAGAAATA
>JARHYE010000006.1 GCA_029258605.1 Ruminococcus sp. | reverse complement strand
ACAAGAAGTCTTACATGCAGACTGGCATGATGTCTGACATTCACCACATCCACCTTTTTTCATTGTATTGTTTAATGTTTGTTTATTCAATGTTTTGATATGTTTCATGTTCTTTCCTCCTATCGTCCTGCTTTAAGCATTGTATTCTTCGTTGTATTATACCATACTGTTTCTTATTTTGAAAGTATTTTTTTATATTCCTGTATTTCAAGACAACATGCCGCCTACGGTCCCTCCTGCTATGCATAACACAAAAACAGTCAACACATTTGCCCCGCCATTTTGAAGGGAATGATAGATTCCATACGATACAAAAAGAAGAATTGCAAAATAACAAAGTCCTACAAGAAACCCCCATAAAAATTTTCTTTTCTTTGATAGTTTTCCAATAAGAATTCCACCAGCAAATGTAGACAATATGTATACCGACAGAATTCCTACCATAATTTTTGTTTCATCAAGTTCCCATTTATAAAGAGCAAACGAAATCAGGCATAATAAAATTCCTGTCACTCCATAAGAACATAACAAAGCCTTAACCATCCACAATAGTTTTTCGATCGGATTATCATGCATTCTTCCACTCTTTTCCATATCACTATTCCTCCTTTTTGTTTCTACACTTTATGAACCATTTTGAAAAAATATGCATGCTTATCCACATTTAAAAAGGATAAACATGCATGCATTTACTGTTCCATCTGTTTTCCCAAAAATGCAGCCGCAGACTTTGCCACTTTCATCTCTACCGCCCCAAAACATGATTTGCTATTTTTTGACAATAGTACAACCGCTCCTATCGCATCACCTGCACAGATAATCGGGCAGATCACTTCTTCAGTAAATTCCTTCATATCTGGAAAGATGTTTGTAAAAGATGTCTGCCCGTGCATTGCCACCAACGGTTCTCTTCCCTGAATGATTTTCTCCATCTCAGGACTTACATATTTCTCAGCTAACTCTTTTTTTCCATTTCCTGACACAGCGATCACCTGGTCCGTGTCTGTAATACTGACTGTACAAGACAATGTTTCCGCTAAACTTTCTGCGTATTGCTTTGCAAAAATTCCAAGTTCCCCTATCGGAGAATATTTTTTTAATATCACTTCCCCTTGTCTATCTGTAAAAATTTCCAAAGGATCTCCTTCTCTGATGCGCATAGTTCTTCGAATTTCTTTAGGAATGACAACTCTACCTAAGTCATCAATTCTTCTTACAATTCCTGTAGCTTTCATATATAAACTTCCTCCATTTACTGTACTTTCCATGATTGGAAATAGTATTTGCGAAATGAAAGAGAATTATTCTACCGACCAAAAATACTTTGTTATTTTTTTATCAACTTTTGATTGACAAATCTTTATCAATCAAGTATAATCAAGCTCGTAAGGTTTGTTATTAAATTAACATACTTTTTGAAACGTTTCTACATTTTAAAACTACCAAGCAAATAAAGTTATTTTATAGGAGGATTTTAAATGTCAAAAAACATGAATTTAACAGTAGATACTTCGGAAGCATTAATGAATAAAATAGATGAGATGAAAAAAGTGCAAAAAGTTTTTGCTACCTACTCTCAAGAACAGATAGATAAAATTTTTAAAGCCGCTGCTACTGCCGCAGACAAAATGCGTATTCCGCTTGCGAAAATGGCCGTAGAAGAAACAGGCATGGGAATCGTTGAAGACAAAGTCATAAAAAATCACTACGCATCTGAGTACATTTACAATGCATATCGCAACACAAAAACATGCGGTGTGATCGAAGAAGACTCTGTTTATGGAATCAAAAAGATTGCAGAACCAATTGGACTTGTAGCTGCCGTTATCCCAACTACAAACCCAACATCAACTGCTATTTTCAAAACCTTGATTGCATTAAAAACAAGAAATGCGATTATCATAAGTCCACACCCACGTGCAAAAAATTGTACCATTGCAGCTGCCAAAGTTGTACTTGACGCTGCCGTAAAAGCAGGAGCTCCAGAGGGAATCATTGGATGGATTGACACTCCTAGCCTGGAACTAACAAACATCGTTATGGCTGAAGCAGATATCATTCTTGCAACGGGTGGTCCTGGTATGGTAAAAGCTGCTTATTCTTCTGGAAAGCCAGCATTAGGTGTTGGAGCTGGTAACACTCCAGTGATCATTGATGATACTGCGGATATCCGTCTTGCTGTAAACTCAATCATCCATTCCAAAACATTTGATAACGGAATGATCTGTGCCTCTGAACAATCCGTTACCGTTCTTGATTCTGTTTACGAAAAAGTAAAACAAGAGTTTGCTTATCGTGGATGCTACTTTTTAAAACCAGATGAACTTGACAAAGTTCGTAAAACAATCTTAATAAATGGTGCATTAAATGCGAAAATTGTTGGTCAAAAAGCTGCTACAATTGCTGCTATGGCAAATGTAACAGTTCCAGAAGAAACAAAAATCTTAATCGGAGAAGTAGATTCTGTAGATATCAGCGAAGAGTTTGCTCACGAAAAACTTTCTCCTGTACTTGCTATGTATCATGCCAAAACCTTTGATGAAGCGCTTGCAAAAGCAGAACAGCTTGTAGCAGATGGTGGATATGGACATACTTCTTCTTTATACATCAACACTTCTGAAAAAGAAAAAATGGAAAAACATGCAAATGCAATGAAAACATGCCGTATTTTAATTAATACTCCTTCTTCTCAAGGTGGTATCGGGGATCTTTACAACTTCAAACTTACTCCATCTCTTACACTTGGCTGTGGATCATGGGGCGGAAACTCTGTTTCTGAAAATGTTGGTGTAAAACATTTAATCAATATTAAGACTGTTGCCGAAAGGAGAGAAAATATGCTCTGGATGAGAACCCCTGAAAAAGTTTACTTTAAAAAAGGATGTACTCCTGTTGCATTGGATGAACTTGGAACCATTATGAATAAAAAACGTTGCTTCATTGTTACAGACTCTTTCCTTTACAAAAACGGCTATACAAAAGGAATCGAAGATAAATTAGATCAGATGGGTATCATCCATACTTGTTTCTCTGACGTAGAACCAGATCCTTCTTTAGCTTCTGCAAGAGCTGGTGCATCCGCTATGCGTGCTTTCGAACCTGATTGCATCATTGCTCTTGGTGGTGGTTCTGCCATGGATGCTGGTAAGATCATGTGGGTACTTTACGAAAATCCAGATGTTGATTTCGAAGATATGTCTATGGACTTTATGGACATTCGAAAACGTATTTATCAATTCCCTAAAATGGGTAAAAAAGCATATTTTGTTGCCATCCCAACCTCTTCAGGAACCGGATCAGAAGTAACTCCATTTGCAATTATTACCGATCAGGATACTGGAGTAAAATGGCCACTTGCAGACTACGAACTTATGCCAAATATGGCAATTGTAGACACTGACAATATGATGAGCGCACCAAAAGGACTTACCTGTGCTTCAGGTATCGATGTTATGACTCACGCAATTGAAGCATATGTATCCGTTATGGCTTCTGACTATACAGATAGCCTGGCATTAAAAGCAATCAAACTTGTATTTGATTATCTTCCACGTGCATACAAAGACGGAAATGATGTGGAAGCAAGAGATCACATGGCCAATGCATCTTGCATGGCTGGTATGGCCTTTGCCAATGCATTCCTTGGAGTCAACCATTCAATGGCTCATAAACTTGGAGCATTCCACCACATTCCTCACGGAATCGCAAACGCCCTTGTTTTAACAGATGTTATGCGTTACAACAGTGCTGAAGTTCCAACAAAAATGGGAACATTTCCACAGTATCAATACCCTCATACACTTGCCCGCTATGCTGAGATTGGACGTTTTGTAGGTTTAACCGGAAAGAACGACCAGGAAGTGTTTGAAAAACTTTTGGATAAACTTGAAAACCTGAAAAAAGAAATTGAGATCAAACCAACAATAAAGGATTATAATGTAGATGAGGACTATTTCTTAGAAACATTAGACGAAATGGTTGAACAGGCATTTAATGATCAGTGTACTGGCGCAAACCCACGTTATCCATTAATGTCTGAATTAAAAGAACTCTATTTAAAAGCCTACTATGGCAAAGAAGCAAAGGAAACAAAGTAAACGAAAGGAAGGTATGTAAAATGAATTTATCTGAAGAAAACAAAATTGTGACTCGTCCCTACAAAACTGTCTACAAAGATGGCGATCGAATCGTAAAAGTATTTGAAAAAGAGCATGGAAAAGCCAATATTTTTAACGAAGCGCTTTGCCATGCACGTGTAGAAGAAAGTGGACTTGCCATTCCTGAAGTTCTTGAAGTAAGTAAAATTGATGACAAATGGGCTTTGTCTATTCGTTATGTAGAAGGTGATACACTCGAAGCACTTATGAAAAAGAATCCTGACAACTTAAAGGAGTATCTTGAACAATTTGTTGATCTTCAGCTTTCCATGCACGCAAAGAAAGCTCCAAGACTGACTTTGCAAAAAGATAAATTCACACGAAAAATAAACAGCCTAAAAAAAGAGATTGATGCAACAACTCGGTACGAATTGTGCACCCGACTAAACGCCATGCCAACACATACAAAACTTTGTCATGGGGACTTTAGCCCTGAAAATGTAATTGTTGGAGAAGATGGATCATTGACTATCATTGACTGGGCTCATGCAACCATCGGAAATGCCAGTGCCGAAGCTGCTTCTACTTATCTCCAGTTTGCTTTAAAAGATCAAAAAGTCGCAGATTTGTACTTGGATCTGTTTTGTAAAAAAAGCGATACCGCAAAACAATATGTTCAATCCTGGTTGCCAATTGTTGCTGCTGTGCAGTTAACAAAAGGAATCAAAGAGGAAAAAGAATTTCTCCTTAAATGGATTGATGTTATTGATTTTCAGTAAAATAAATCCCAAAAAAGAATGCCCTGTTTCGATAATTTTCGAAACAGGGCAATTCTTTTTGACTCTAATTTTCTTTTTCTTTTATCTTTCCAATTTCCATATTCTTTGGAAGAAGTAAGTTTAATAAAACTGCTACAATAAATACTACTGCAACACAGTTTGTTGCAAGCACCTCTTGAACCATCTTTGGAAAAATACTAAAGATCGCCGGTACTTGTGTAAATCCAATTCCAATTCCAAGAGATAATGCAATAATTGTTGTATTTCTCTGATCAAGTTTACAACGAATCATCATCTGAATACCAGAAACAACGATGGAACCAAACATCATGATCGTACAGCCACCAAGTACACTTTCTGGAAGTGTTGAGAAAAATGCTCCAAGTGGTGGGAATAAACCACAAAGCAACATACAAACAGCACCTGTCATAATGGTAAATCGATTTACAACTTTTGTCATAGCAATCAAACCTACGTTCTGACTAAAAGATGTAATTGGCATACATCCAAATAATGCGGATACTGAACTCATATATCCATCACAGGCAAGAGAACCAGATATTTCTTTCTCTGTAATGTCTCGATCCAATCCTGAAACAACCATGGCAGATGTATCTCCAATGGTTTCTGTTGCTGAAACAAGGAAAATAACGGTAACTGCGATAATTGCACTGATGTTAAATTCTGGAACAAACGGAAGAATCTTTGGTAAAGATACAATTCCTCCATCTAGCAACCCTGAAAAATCTACCATTCCCATAAATATAGATAATATGTATCCCATGGCTAAACCAAATAAAACAGATAATTGTTTCCAAAATGATTTTGCCAAAATGTTAAAGAGAAGACAACAAATCAATGTGAATGTTCCAACTAATAAATTTTTGGCACTTCCGAAATCTTCTGCACCTACGCCTCCACCAAAGGAATTTGCCCCTACATTCAATAAGGAAAAACCAATGGTCGTTACAACACAAGCCGCAACAACTGGAGAGATAATCTTTCTCCAATATTTTGCAAATATACCTAAGGTACCTTCTATGATACCACCAACAATAACTGCTCCAATTACCGTATTATATCCGTAGCTTGCACCTACGAAACATAGAATGGATACAAACGTAAAACTAACTCCCATTACAATTGGAAGTCTTGCTCCAATTCTCCACAACGGATAGAGCTGAATCATCGTTCCGATCCCTGCTACGAACATACAGTTTTGAAGCAACATGGCCAGTTCTTTTCCCGATAGTCCTGACGCCCCAGCAACAATAATGATTGGCGCAATGTTGGCAACAAACATGGCCAATATGTGTTGCATTCCAAATGGAATCGCTTTTCCAATCGGTACTCTTCCGTCCAACTTGTAAATGTTCTCAACACTTACATTTTCATTTTTCATACCTTTTCCCTCCTAATACCTACGTGCACAAGTAACCCTCTACTTACTCGACGCTTTATGTTATATTATTATATATATGATTTGTACAATTATGTCAAGTGTTTTTGACATTTTTCGGTTATTTTGCACTATTTCTTCTCTCCTATCTGATTTTCACACCTTGCCAAAGATACGATGTTCTGTTAAACTTGAACTAGCATTACACTATTTATTTCGTTTATAACTATCAAAAGGAGTTTTATGAAAGTTTTAATATTATCTTGTAATACAGGAGAAGGGCATAACTCTGCTGCCAAGGCGATGGTTGAATGTATCCGCTTGCATGGCGATGAGGCTGAACTTCTTGATCTTATGCTATTAAAAGGAGAACGGACATCCAAAATGGTTGGGGGAAGTTATGTGTCTGTTGTAAAACATGCCCCTTGTTTCTTTCATTTTTTATATAAAATCGGAGATAAAATTAGTTCTTCAAAAAGGAAGTCTCCTGTCTATTACGCTAATGCACTCTTAGCAAAACGTTTAAAAAAATATATCGATGAAGGTCATTATGATGTAATTGTAACCACACATCTTTTTCCAGCTGAAACGCTCACATATTTAAAATCTAAAAACATGCTGAAGCAAAAAGTAGTTGCCATCGCCACAGACTATACGTGCATTCCATTTTGGGAGGAAACAAATTGTGATTACTATATCATTCCACACAAAGATCTTAAAGACGAATTTTCTCAAAAAGGAATTTCCGCTCATAAACTAAAAGCTTATGGTATTCCAGTTCGCCAGGCATTTTCTCAGCCTCGCATTCAAGAAGAAGCAAAAAAAATTTGTTCCATCCCAGAACATTCCCATGTCTATTTGATCATGAGTGGAAGCATGGGATTTGGAAAAATTCAACTTTTTGTAGCTCAACTCCTTCGAAAAATCGAAAAAAATGAATATATCATTGTTATTTGTGGTAACAATAAGAAGTTATTCCGTATATTAAAAAAAGAATTCGGAAGATTTTCTAATGTACGCATTCTAGGTTACACGGAGCATATTGCTTCTTATATGGATGCCAGTGATGTTCTTTTCACAAAACCTGGGGGACTCACTACAACTGAGGCCGCAGTAAAGGGAATTCCGATCATTCACACCGCTCCAATCCCTGGATGCGAAACCAAAAATCTTGAATTTTTTTCTACACGTGGACTTTCTACTGCATCCTCAAAATTTTATAAGCAGATTAAGGCAAGCCAAACTCTATTACGCAGCGAAGCCGCCAAAAACCGTATGCGAACTGTACAGGAAAAGGAAATTCCAAAAGATGCCGCTGATCGTACGTACAAATTGTTACGAAGAATTAGTTTGTCCAGTATAAGGAGCATAGCCCATGATTAATCTATTTTCTTACATTTGTTTTATCCTTTTGGGCTATTTATCAGGAAGTATTTTGTATGCTTATTGGATTCCAAAATATTTTTGTCACATTGATACTGTAAAATTAAGCGCTGATCAAAATCCAGGAGCATTTAACGCTTTTAAGTATGCTGGTTGGAAGATTGGATTGCTTTCCATTTTACTGGACGTTCTAAAAGGATTCGTTCCTGTATTTATTGCATCCAAATATGTAGACACAACCAGTATGCTTTACGGTCTAATCCTTGCTGCTCCCGTACTTGGACATGCTTTTCCAATTTTTCATTTTTCAAATGGCGGAAAAGCCATCGCCGTTTCCTTTGGATGTCTTTTGGGGCTGCTTCCAAATTTATATCCTGTAATTCTACTTGTTATATTTTATCTTCTATTTTCATTCGTTATTATAATCGGACCACATTTACACCGAAGCATTGCAACCTATGTTTGTTTTCTATTTACAAGTATTTTTACCACATCGAACCCTTCCATTATTCTTGGAACCGGGGTGATTTCTTGCATTGTAATCTTAAAACATCTTCTAAAATATAAAAAAGAACCTGTCAGCATACGGATTCTTGGCCGTTAAAACCTGACAGGTTTTTTTTACTCTTTTACTGCTCCACCAGTCATTCCTGAAACCAAAAATTTTCTAAGAACTAACGCCAGTATAATCGGTGGTACAACTGCACAAATTCCTGCTGCTGCAGTGATTCCATAATTCACCGCATCCTTTGTCATAAATTCCGATGTGATTACTGCAATCGGCTTTGTCATTTTTGACGATGCAAGAATCAAAGGAATCTGAAACTGACTCCACGTATTTAAAAATAAAATCAAGATCGTGGAAATAATAATTGGTACAGATGTTGGTAAAATGATCTTAACAAAAGCTACCATTGTCCCGCATCCATCAACGAGCGCTGCTTCCTCTAGTTCCTTTGGTATGGTGGCAAAGTAATTTGAAATCAGCCACACCGCAGACGGAAGAAGGGAACTTACATAGATTACGCTAAGCCAAAAGATATTATCCAACAAACCATAATCCATAAATATATGGTAAATCGGTATAATGGTTGCCATTACTGGAATCACCATCGTAAATAACAGTAAATTTTTAATCAACTTTCTTCCTTTAAATTCCATACGTGCCAGTGCATACGCTGATAATACAGCAGACGGCATACCAATAGAAAGGGTAACCACCACTGCTTTTAATGAATTCTTAATTCCTGTAAAAAATAATCGACTTTGTCTGCTTCCATTGAATAACAATTCTTTATAATTTTCCCACGTAATATCTGATGGAATCAATCCGGATGTTTTGGAAAACATTCCATATTCCGGTGTGACAGAAATCAAAAATGCCCACACAAATGGTCCAATGATACAAATCAACGTAAGAATCATGAAGATCCAGTATCCGTATTTTTTCTTCATTAATACTGCACCTCCCGATTTAATGTTTTTAAATAGAATATACCAAAAATTGCTGCGAGAAGTAATACCAAATACGTAATTGCACTTCCCTTTCCAAAATCAAGGAAAGAAAACGTAGTAAGATAACTTTCTACCACAATATTTTTACCCAAATCACTCATACCAGATAGCGCAACAATTTCATCAAATACATTAATTGCTGTAATAGATGTACTCATAACCCCGATTCCCACAAATGGAAGGATCAACGGCATTGTAATGTGTCTAAAAATCTGAGCTTTTGATGCTCCATCTATTCTTGCCGCTTCGTACAGACTCTCTGGCAATGCCTTCCTTCCTGCAAGACAGACTAACGCCATAAACGGAACACTTCTCCATGTAACTACCAAAGATACCGCCAGTAAAAGAAGCCATCTTGAAGAAAGCCATTCTACCGGTTGAGGAATTACATGTAAACTCAATAGCAGTTTATTTAAAAATCCATACCCTGGATGAAAAATAAATTTCCATAATACCCCATTTACATATGGTGGTAACGCCCATGGAAGCACTGCTATCGCCAACATCAGACCAGACACTTTTGTTTCTATATTTAAAAACATAGATAATAACATTCCCACAACACTTGTAAGAAGAACCACAGCTACTAGAATCACGATGGTATTTTCAAGACTATACCAAAAGGACGAAGACTGAAACACCGAAACATAATTATCCAGACCAATGAATCTTATATCGCCTGGCATTGTCAGTTTCCACTTTTTTAAGCTATATGAGAATGTTGCAATTACTGGATAAAAAACCAGTACACCCATGATTAACATCATGGGTGCAAGTAAAATGTAAGGTAACGCCTTTTTCATTATTTATTTCCTGCCAGTTCTGTTACTACTTTATTCATTTCATCAAAGGCTTCTTTTGGTGAAAATGCCCCTGTAGCCATTTTATTTACAGCATTGTAAATGGCATGGCTCATTTCTGCATAGTAGGAAGGAACTCCATTTGGAAATGGAGATGCAATCCTCTTTGCTTCCTCTAACATATCTCCAGTATGAACCATCTTTTCTGCATCGATCAGTTCCTTTAATACTGTATTATGCGTTGGAATCGTGCTATTTCGTTCGAATAATTCTTTTTGTATCTCTTTTGAAGTATACCACTTCACAAATGTCTCTGCTGATTCTTTATTTTTTGAGAACTTTGTAACACCAATTGCTTCTGGAAGTGGCATTGTATGTTCGGATTTTCCATCTTTTCCTGGAACTAAAATTGGAAGGATCTGACCCACAACACTACATTGTTCGCTATCATTGCTTCTTGCTACAAAAGATGTAGGTCCTGTCAAAAATGCTGCATTTCCTGAAAGAATTCGACGATATGCATCCATTCCTGACGAACTTTTATCTGCTGGATCGATCAAACCTGCTTTTATTAATTTATCCTGATATTCAAGTGCAGATACTATAGATTCTTCATTTAATGTTCCGTCTTCATTAAAAACAATACCGTTCATTGCGTAAGCTAACCACATAAGAGAAGTTGCTGCTGACTCTTCTGCATTTAAGGCCATAGCAATTGGATATTCGCTCACTCCTTTTTCTTTTAACACTTTCGCATTTTCAAATACTTCATCCCATGTTTCTGGTTCTTTTTCAATTCCAGCCTTTTCATACTGTTCTTTATTGTAATAAGACAAACGAAAATCATTTGCATAAGGGACTGCAAGTATGTCTCCATCTACCGTGAAGGTTTCTATGGTTGGCATATCTTCAATTTCTTCTTTTTCCAATTTTAATGGTTCTAACCAGTCTGCTGCATGAAATTCTCCTACCCATGACCAGTCAACTTCCACAACATCTGCTACCGCCGATCCACCAGAGGCAGCAATTGCAATCTTATCTCTAATGTCATCCCAGCTAACTTCATTTACTGTAACCGCAATACCTGTTTCCTCTTCAAATTGATCTAGAAGTTCATCATCTGGAGCTCCCCATTCTGGAATCATAACCGTAATCTCTTTGGAATCTGAATCCGTTTTTTCATTTTTATTTCCACATCCTGATACTAAACCTGACAATAAAACAACGGACAATGATGCTGCTACTATTTTTTGCCATCTTTTTCTCATATATTAATTTCCCTACCTTTCTCGTAAGTTTTAAATTCTCTACAATCTTATAATACCTTATTATTATTTCTGAAACAATATTTCTCATGCAATTTTCACATTTTTACATAAATTCAGCTCTGCAAACATGCAGAGCTGAACTTTTCCATTATAATATTTCGCCTATCTTTTTGCACTGTTCTAAAGCTTCGTCATCTGGCGTGTTTTCACATATAACACTGTCTCCTAGCAACTCTGCTCCTAATTCTTTGCAAGTTTCCTCCCATTCTCGCATCCATTCTCCATCTCCCCATCCGTAGGATCCAAATAGAAGGATTGGTTTCTTTTCAAGATAATCTTTGCAATCATCAAACATTGGAGCAAACTCCGCATCTTCTAACTCTTCTCCTCCCATGGCTGGGCATCCAAACATGATTGTGTCATATTGTGCTACCATGGTTCCTTGAAATGCATCCGGTGTAAAAAGTTCGGCCTCATTCCCTGACGCTTTTACCCCTTCTACAATTGCATTTGCCATCATTTCTGTGTTTCCTGTACCACTCCAGTACACCACTGCTACTTTTTTCATATTTTAAATCTCCTTTTTCGTTTGTTTATACTGCCACCGTTAATCTTTCAATTGTCTGTCCTTTGCTCCAGTATTGATAATATGCCTTTGAACATTTTTTATATTTATCAAAAGTCTGTTGTGCTTTTGCTGCATTACCATATACCTTCCAAGTCCCTACCATCTTATAATTTTGTGCATGATTTTCAATAAACCCTCTTACATCCTCTGGTGGGTATCCCAAAAACAGCCCTATTTCATGAGGAATTTCATTGCAACTATCATAATTTGCAATTAATTTTCCTAAATATTGCTCCGGTGTTGAACAGGAATATCCCATATCTTTCAAAATTTGAAAAGCTTCTACATTTTCTAAATCCTTTTTCAATGAAGAAGGACGATATAAGTAGATAAGAACCTTATTTGCTTGAAAATGAATAGGGACAATGCGTACCCCTTTTTTTCCTAATCTATGATTCATATCTCGGATATCTTTTGTCAATTGCTCCTTTGAATGAAACTCTGTTAAAAACATATTTCCAGTTTTTATTCCAGCCAGTGTTGGGGAACACTGCGATATGATCAGTTCTTCAGACATAGAACTCCTCCTTCTCATTGGTTAGTTTTGACTAACTTTCAATTTTAAAAAAAGCTGCCTCTGTGGCATATAAGAATATCCATAAGTTAGTTGTAACTAACTTATGGATATAATAAGATATTTTTACTTTTTTGTCAAGATACTAATCTGCATTTTTAACAGACTAGTATCTCGTACATTCTCTTCTTATTTAACCGCATCCCGTTTATGATAAATCGCTTCTAATACATCTACTACGCCATCGATTCCCATTAAACTTGCATTAAATACCATCTCATGAGCCTCTATACTTCCCCATGATCTTCCAGTATGGGCCTCATAATAAAGTTTTCTTTCTTTGTCAATTTTTTTAATTTTATCCCAAGCTTGCTTTTCATTTAGAGTATAAATCTTCATGATTCTACGGATTCTATCTTCTTTATAGGCATAGATGAAGGCATTAATACAATTCGAATAATCTCCCAAAACATAATCTGCACATCTTCCTACAAAAATGCAAGAACTTCTCTCTGCTAATTTTTTTATAATTTCTGTTTGTGCATCATATACCAAATCACTAAGTGGAACACCGTAAGCATCATTTCCCATAAATGCTGTATATGTACCTGAATTTACAACATAAGCTGACAAAAACCGTCCTAATATTGTTTCATCTACTTGGTTTGCCATGTCCTCTGAAACTTTCAATTCCCTTGCTGCCATTCGGATTAAATTATAATCGTATAAAGGAATATCCAATCGCTTAGCAAGTCTGTTTCCAATTTCATGTCCTCCGCTTCCAAACTGTCTGC
>JARHYE010000032.1 GCA_029258605.1 Ruminococcus sp. | reverse complement strand
TCCTCGATTAACAAAACGGTGTTGTTTCACTGCTGCATAGGCAACTTCTGTACACCAGCCTAAAAAAGCATAAACAAAAAAATAAAGGCAAAGTTCATATAAATCCATGTGTAAAATCCTTTCTATCATTATGAAAGTGGAACAAAATAATTGCTAGTTGTAGGTGATTTCTTGTAGGAAAAGTCCTTTCGGATCGCAAGGAGCACTTGCAGGTTCTGTTCCAGAAAAAATAGCATCGATACATTCTTTTTTGCGCTTGCCAAGTCCAATGTCAAGAAGCGTGCCAATGATCATACGCGCCATGTTATGAAGAAAATCTTTTGCGCAGATTGTAATCTGAATTTCGGACAGATCACTGTAAATGGAAATGTCATAAATTTCTTTTTCTGTGGATTTGCTTTTTTTCACAGTTGAAAAGTTTTTAAAATCGTGAGTGCCTATGAGAAGAAGTGCAGCTTGTTCCATGGAGGCGATATCTGGAGTTTTAAAAGAATAATAAGTGTATTTTCGATCAAAGACACTAGGAACGTCCCCAATTGCGATGCGGTACAGGTATGTTTTTGATTTTGCATTCAGTGAGGAATGAAAACGCTCAGGAACTTCCTTGGCTTCTAAAACTGCAATATCCATAGGTAAATACCGATTTAAACATTGTTTGATCTCATAAGGCTTCCTATCAGAAGTTGTCTTAAAGTTTGCGATTTGTTTGTAGGCATGAACCCCGACTTCTGTTCTTGCACCGCAAAATAGCTCTATGTTTTCGGCAGTCATTTTCTGTAAGATTTCAAGAAGCTTATTTGAAATGGTGTTTTGGGATTCTCCTTTGCCAAGTCGTTGCCAACCTTGGTATCTAGAGCCATCGTATTCCAGTGTTAGTTGTATATTATGCATGAAAAGAACCTCCTTGATTTAAAAATTTCTTTGTAAAAGTTATTCTACAATGTTTCTAGTATCCTTTCAAGAAGATTATTTCCAAGATGGGAAAGAGCAATTGACTCGAGGAATTTTTTATACTAAACTAGGAGTAACAAGAATTGAGAACATAAAAGATCAGGAGGTAAAATTATGGGACGTTTATCAGAAAAAGTAGCGATTATTACTGGGGCGAATTCAGGAGTTGGAGCTGCAACGGCAAAGATGTTTGCAAAAGAAGGAGCAAAAGTCGTGATAAGCGCTAGACGCGTAGAGCCGTTGGAAGCAGTCGCTTCAGAAATTCGCGAAGCAGGAGGAGAAGTTCTCCCAGTAGTTACCGATATTTCAAAGTTGGAAGATGTCAAACATCTATTACAAAAGACAGTGGAAACATATGGAAAGGTTGATATTCTGATCAACAATGCAGGCGTTTTAGATGAAGGATTAAGACCAATCGATCGTTTTGGTGACGATGATTTAGATCGCGTTCTTGACATTAACGAAAAAGGAACTATGTACTGTATTCGTGAAATTTCAAATCAAATGAAAGAAAATGGCGGCGGCTCCATTGTCAATGTTGCGTCAGTAGCAGGTGTTATGGGATGTGGAGGAGCATCTTATGTGGCTTCCAAAGCAGCGATTATTGGAATTACACGTCATACAGCCCTTCGCTTTGCAGGACAGAATATTCGTTGTAATGCAGTATGCCCAGGATCAATTGCAACACCTATGGTTGCAGGAATGGGACCAGATAATATGGATAAAGAAATGTTTGGGGCTATGTGTAAACATGCGGATATGCAAGTTCCAATTTGTATGCCAGATGATGTTGCTAATATTCTTACATTTCTTGCATCAGATGAGTCTCGTGCAATTACTGGCCAGGCAATTGTTAGTGATTTTGGTAGTACATTATAATAGTGAAAAATTAAAAAACCGGCCTTTTGTGCCGGTTTTTAAATAGAAAGAGTGAAAGGAAGAGAAGGACACATGCCAGTAGAAAAAAGAATGGAAGATTCACGTGTAGAGACAATGCACGTTGTAAGACCAAATCATCTAAATGCAGCCGGAAGACTGTTTGGTGGGATTCTTATGCAGTGGATGGATGAGGTGGCAGGTTTTGTAGCAAGGAGACATACTTGCGGGAATGTTATTACAGCATCCGTGGACAATCTTCGATTTATGAAGGGAGCCTATCAAGATGATTTGATCGTCATTGTCGGAAAAGTGATTTATGTGGGAAATACATCGATGGAAGTTAGAGTAGATACTTATAAGGAATCACCAAATGGTATGAGAAGTCCAATCAACCGTGCTTATTTCACGATGGTATCATTGGATGAAAATGATACACCAAAGCCAGTTCCTAAATTGCTACTAGAAACAGAACAACAAAAAGGAGATTGGCAGGCAGCAGAGAAGCGTAGAAAAATGAGAATGTTAAGAAAAGAGGAGGGATTTTAGTCCTTCCTCTTTTTCAGCACAGAACGTACCATTTGGATGGTGTGATCAATTTGTTTTTGTTCCTCTTCAGACTTACCATCTTTCATAATTTCCATAATTAGATCGAATTCTTCTTCTGTAAAAGAGATCCCTTTTTTGTTGGCTGCATGAATCAAAGCCATCATAACGGGAGGAAGTTCGTTATTTGATTTTCCGGCTGTTTGTATTGCAGCTATTTTGATTAATTCTAATTTTGCTGGGTCGAGATTTTGCATTGCTGGGTGATTCATCCATTCATTCATTTCTATTCGTTTCCTTTCATATCATTATCAAACATTTCGCTATACATTTCATACATATTTTGTTGGTCAGGTGTTAACATCCCCATCATGATTTCCATGGGAGAAAGATCGTCTCCAGATTCCAAGGCGCATAAGATGGAGGAAAAAGTGTCAAATATTTCGACTTTGGATGGAGAAATGTAGGGTTTCATTGCATTTAAAATTTCTGTGCCTGAAGGGGAAAAATAATTCCAACTGGCACTGGGAAGAAGATTGTTTTTGGCATTGATAAAAAAACGAACCGTTTCTTTTAATTCGAATATTTTAATAAATACACCTAAAAATTCTTGTTGTTCTGGTGGGGTGTAGGGGAGAAGCAGTTTTAAAATTTGAAGGTCAGGGGAAATTACAAGTTCATCAAAAGGGGTCATAGGTTTTGGAGGTGAATGTTCCATAAGTACTCCTTGGTTACGAGGTTGTAAATATATATGTATGAAGTTGCCAGATTATGAGAATGGTACAAATAACACCCCAGGTATCTTAAAATACCTGGGGATTTTAGGCAAACTAAAGATTATCTGCAGTCACAAGGTCCACCACAACCGCCACAGCAAAGAAGAAGTAGAATTAACCACATACAGTTGTCATTTCCACAATTATTTTTTTGCATGGTGTAACCGCCGCATCCGCCACAGCATGTGAGAAGAAGGATTAACCAAAGACAAGAAGGCATACCGTTATTTCCTTTTCTACCGCCACCACAGTTTGAATCACAGTTACAGCCACAATGTGTTGTATTTAATTCACTCATGTTAGAACCTCCATATAGGATTGATTACAGTTTAATATATGTAAAGGAACAAAAAAGGTGAAAAAAATAAAAAAATATCTGTCAAGAAAAAATACTTGACAGTGATGAAAGAAGTGTGTATGATAAGGAAGGTGATTCAAATGGACAAAATTTTAGAACAGACATTATTATTTGATTTTTATGGTGAACTATTGACAGAACACCAAAAAGATATTTATACACAGTTTATGTTAGAAGACCTGTCTCTTAGCGAGATTGCACAGGATGCCGGAATTAGTAGACAGGGGGTACATGACCTGGTAAAGCGCTGTCAAAAGATTTTAGAAGGATATGAGGAAAAACTTCATTTAGTTGAACGTTTTTTATCTATCAAAGAAAAAGTTCATGAGATGAATATGATTTTGGATTCCAGTTTGGAAAACAAAGAAGAAGCAAAAGTTATGGCAATGAAGATCCGTAAGATATCGGATACGATAATAGAGGAGTTATAGAATGGCATTTGATAATTTAACGGAAAAACTTCAGAACGTATTTAAGAATCTAAGAAGCAAAGGCCGACTTACAGAAGCAGATGTGAAAACAGCATTAAGAGAAGTAAAGTTAGCGCTTCTAGAGGCGGATGTAAACTTCAAAGTCGTAAAAGGCTTTATTAAAAGTGTGCAGGAGCGGGCAGTAGGGCAAGATGTAATGAATGGCCTGAATCCTGGACAGATGGTTATAAAAATTGTAAATGAAGAACTTGTAAATCTTATGGGTTCGGAAACAACAGAAATTAAATTTCAACCAGGAAGTGCTATCACAGTTATTATGATGGCAGGACTTCAAGGTGCTGGTAAAACAACCACAACAGCAAAATTGGCTGGGAAGTTTAAGTTAAAAGGAAAAAAACCTTTGCTTGTTGCATGTGATGTATACAGACCAGCTGCGATCAAACAATTGCAGATCAATGGAGAAAAGCAAGGGGTTGAAGTCTTCTCTATGGGAGACAAAAATAAACCAGCAGATATTGCAAAAGCAGCACTAGAGCATGCGAAGAAAAATGGAAACAATCTTGTAATCCTAGATACTGCTGGACGTCTTCATGTAGATGAAGACATGATGGCAGAATTACAGCAGATCAAAGAGGTTGTTGAGGTACATCAGACAATTCTTGTTGTGGATGCAATGACAGGTCAGGATGCAGTAAACGTTGCCAGCAGTTTTAATGAAAAAATTGGAATTGATGGTGTTATTGTTACAAAATTGGACGGTGATACTAGAGGTGGTGCGGCTTTATCTATTAAAGCGGTTACTGGAAGACCGATTCTATACGTTGGTATGGGAGAAAAGCTTTCTGATTTAGAACAGTTTTATCCAGATCGAATGGCTTCTCGTATTTTAGGTATGGGAGATGTGCTTACTTTGATTGAAAAAGCTGGCGCAGAGATCGATGAAG
>JARHYE010000094.1 GCA_029258605.1 Ruminococcus sp. | reverse complement strand
TTGCTTTTTCTAATTTTAATCCACCACGGCTCACATATTTCAGTGTATGTCCCTTGATTTCTATCTTCACATCATCTGGAAATGTGGTTCCTGCTTTGTCTTCTCTTTGATCCTCTACAAAAACATTTCCTGCCATGATAATTGCTTTTGCTTTTTCTCTTGATTCTGCGAGATTTCTTTTTACAAGCAGAACATCTAATCGCTCTTTCATCCCTATTCCATCCTTACTGTTTCATACTTTTTCATCACTTGCTCTGCAATGCTCTTTGCATCAAGTCCGGCATCCTGTCTTAAAACTTCTATATTTCCATGTTCCACGTAATTGTCGTGAATTCCAATATTTAAAACCTGAACTCTCTCATCTTGTTCCGATACATGCATAAGAACCTGACTACCAAATCCTCCGATGAGTACATTTTCTTCTATTGTAACAAAAAGTTTATGTTCATTTACCAGTTGATCTAGCATTTTCTCATCTATCGGTTTTACAAATCGGGCATTTACAAGACTACATCCATAACCGTTCTCTTTTAAAATCTCACGAACCGCTTCTGCTGTCTGCGCCATATGTCCAACAAAGAGGAGTGCTATATCTTTTTCGTGATAAATGACCTCACCTTTTCCATACTCGATCGGCGCTCTGAATTCTGATAGTCCTTCGTATGCCTCCCCTCTAGGGTAACGCAACGCAATCGGATATTCAAAATCAACGGCATAACGAAGCATATCCGCCAATTCCCAGCGATTTTTCGGTGACATCACTGTCATATTTGGTATGGAGGAAAGAAAAGACAAATCAAAAACTCCTTGATGAGTTTCTCCGTCACTTCCAACAAGTCCTGCTCGATCTACAGCCAGAACAACCGGAAGATTTTGAAGACAGATATCGTGTATTGCCTGATCATATGCGCGCTGTAAAAAGGAAGAATATAAGGCCACAACTGGCTTTAAACCTCCTGCCGCCATTCCTGCTGCAAATGTAAGTGCATGCTCTTCTGCAATCCCTACATCATAAAACCTCTCTGGAAAATGTTTTTGAAAGCGGTCCAACCCCGTTCCACCTGCCATGGCAGCTGTAATTGCTGTTACTTTTTTGTCTTTTCGAGCAATGTCGCACAATACTTTTGAAAAGACATCAGTATAACTATCTTTTACATTAGCTGTTTTTGGTTCTCCCGTTTCAATGACAAAAGGACCCGTCCCGTGGAATCGTGCTGGATTTTCTTCTGCTGGCTCATATCCTTTTCCTTTTTTCGTTAAAACATGCACCAAAACTGCGTGATCTACTTTTTTGGCTTCATTTAGAACTTTTCGAAGTTTGTTGATATCATGTCCATCAACAGGACCTAAGTAGGTAATCCCCATATCTTCAAAAAACATCCCTGGCACAATCAGCTGTTTGATTCCACTCTTCGTTCGTTTCATCCTCTGTACAATTTTTTCTCCTTGTACTGGAATCTTTAAAAGGGTATCTTCTACTCCCCTTTTTAATTCCTTATACGCGTTTGCAGTGCGGATTCCATCCAAATAGTTTGACATCCCACCTACATTTTCTGAAATCGACATATTATTGTCATTTAATACAATAATAAAATTGCTCTTCAAACGAGAGGCGTTATTTAAAGCTTCATATGCCATTCCTCCCGTCATAGATCCATCACCAATAATGGAAACAACCTGGTGATCTCCGCCTTGAATTTGCCTTGCAGCAACATAGCCAAGCCCTGCCGAAATGGAAGTCGAACTATGCCCCGTATCAAAGGCATCACATGCACTTTCCTTCCGTTTTGGAAAGCCACTCATGCCTCCGTACTTTCTCAACTCGTCGAACCCTGCTTTTCTTCCAGTCAGTAATTTGTGCGTATATGCCTGGTGCCCTACATCCCAAATTAATTTATCTTTCGGAAGATCAAATACAAGATGCAAGGCCATCGTAAGTTCCACAACACCTAGATTGGATGCAAGGTGTCCTCCCGTATAACTAATTTTTTCAATGAGAAATTTTCGAATCTCTTCTGCTAATAATTCCAGTTCTTCTGGTTCCAGATTTTTGATATCATTTTCTTTTTTTATTTTTTCTAATATCATAAGGAACCTCCTTTATAGTTTACTTCTCTCGATGAATGAGAGACAGCAGTAATTGTCCAAGAAAATCATCGGAAGGATGAAGACTTTCTAACATAGATACTGCTTCTTTTGACAATTCTTCTACTAATGTTTTTGCTTCTTTTAACCCTTTCCATGTAACATAAGTCATTTTTTCATTCTTCTCGTCACTATGAATTGGTTTACCAAGTACTTCGCTTGTACTTTCCACATCTAATACATCATCTTGAATCTGAAACGCAAGCCCAATTTTTTCTGCTATTTCTTCCACCATCTTTATTTCCTCATGGGATGCTTCTGCAAGGATGGCTCCAATCACCATAGATGCTTCAATCAATGCTGCAGTTTTCAGTTTATAAATAAAATCAAGTGTTTCTCCTGTAATCTTTTTACCTGTTGATTTTACATCTACAACCTGCCCGCCGATCATTCCATAAATTCCTGCTTTTTGAGAAAGAACCTGAAGAGCTTTCCCAATAACAAAACTTTTTTGCGGTGCAAGATCAAACGCTGTCATTGCTGTTTCAAATGCATAATTAAGTAAAGCATCTCCTGTAAGAATTGCCATATCTTCTCCGTATACTAGATGTGTCGTCTTTCTTCCTCTTCGATAATCGTCATTATCCATAGCTGGAAGATCATCATGGACAAGAGAATACGTATGAATCATCTCCATAGCCGCCATAAAAGGCTCTATCAATTCTTCATTCCCTCCAAAAAGGTGATACACCTCTTGCATAAGCATTGGGCGAAGCCGTTTTCCACCTGCTAGAAGATTATACTCCATCGCATCCATGATATCTGATTGATATCCTTCTTTTTCCGGACAATATCTCATTAAAAGTTTTTCAATTTGTTCTACTTTTTTTTGATACTCCTCTTTAAAAGTCATGATATTCTCCTTTCTCATCTAGCAACTGTACCTTCTTCTCAACGTTATCAATGGTTTCACTACATTTTTTTAGTAACTCCATTCCCTGCTGATAAAGTATGAAGGATTCTTCCAGGGTGATCTCTTCTTTTTCTAGTTTCTGAACAACTTCATCTAATGTTTCAAATAATGTCTCTAAAGATTCTGTTTTTTTACTGCCCATCTGCTGTCACCTCCTCGATCTGTGTAACGGTGGCATTTACAATACCGTCTGTCATGTATATTCGTAGTTTATCTTCTAACGCAACCTGTTTGACAGACTTTAGATTCGTATGGGACAGATCTTCCACATAGGAGTACCCACTGCTCAATTTCGCAAGTGGCGATAGTCCTTTCATCTTTTCTACATAAATTGCAAACTTATGCTTTTGACTCTGTAAGCACTTTGTGAAATCCATCTGAATCCATTGTTCTAAATCTGCAAGCCGCTGTCTCTTTTCATTTAACTTTTGTCTTGGATGAGCCATTTTTAATTTCAGCTCTTTTTGTTTCGAAATCTGACGTGTCATTCCTATTTTTTGGATCATGTTCCTACGAAGCCTTCGCTCGTATTCTTTCATGATCTCCGCAGTTCCCATATACTCATAAACCGCCAGTTCCGCCGCTGCAGACGGAGTTGGTGCACGTAAATCTGAAACATAGTCTGCGATGGTATAATCCGTTTCATGACCAACCGCTGAAATGATTGGAACTCTACAGTCAAAGATTGCTCTTGCAACAATCTCTTCGTTAAATGCCCATAAATCTTCAATAGAGCCTCCGCCTCGGCCTACAATGATGACATCCACCTCTTCTTCTTCCAATCTATTAATTCCGTTTACAATACTCTTGGCGGCTCCTTCTCCTTGTACAAGAGCCGGATATAAAATAAGCTGAACATAGGGATTTCTTCGACTTGCAATATTAATAATATCCCGGACAGCTGCCCCAGTAGGTGCTGTCACAATCCCAACTTTTTTTGCGAATTTCGGGATTGCTTGTTTGTATTCTGGAGCAAAAAAGCCACGTTCTTCCAAATCTTTCTTTAACTTTTCGAATTTTTCATACAGAAGGCCTGCACCATCTAATATGATTTCTTTTGCATAAAGCTGGTATTTTCCATCTCTTTCGTACACACTAATACTACCAAGTACTATCACTTGCTGTCCCTCTTGCATACGAAAAGAAAGTCCAGACCTTGAGCCTGCAAACATAACGCAGGCTATCGTTCCGGACTGATCTTTTAATGAAAAGTATATATGCCCTGATGTATGATATTTACAATTTGAGATTTCACCTTTTACGTAAATTCTATTCAACATGAAATCTTGTGTAAACATATTCTTGATATAGGCATTGACCTGCTTTACTGTATATACGTTTTGCATTGTATCCTCCTTATCTCCGGTAACAACTGCTTATGTATCATAATGCCCAGTCTGCCCTTTATTAATCTTAATCTGCAATTTTTGCAAGGACTCCATTTACAAAAGATGGACCTTCTTCTCCACTAAATTTCTTAGCAAGTTCAACCGCTTCATTAATTGCAACCTTCACTGGAACCTCATCGTCCCATTTCATCTCATAGACTGCAAGTCTTAAAAGAGTTAAATCTACCTTATTCATCCTAGATGTCTTCCATCCTGTTGCATATGTATTGATCAATTCATCAATTTCTTCTACTCTTTCGCATAATAATTGGAATTTATCTTTTATATACTTTTTATCGCTATCTGAAGCACTCTCTAGACATGCAAGATACAAGTCTATGTGCTCTGGCATTTCCTTCATTTCATTAAATTCTATTTGGAACAATAGTTTAAATATGTGTTCGCGAAGTTCTCTTCTAACCATAATAGCTCCTTTCTCATTATGTTTCTATTTATTATACTACATTTTACCTATCCTTTGCAATGCGTAACAAATAAAAAGACGGTCAGACATTTCTGACCGTCTAAAAGGGATTACTATACTAATATCTTATTTTACTAATTTTTTGAATTCATCTGCAACAAACTGTACTTTTGTTCCGATGATAACCTGAACAGCTGTCTTACTAGGACGAATAACGCCTGCTACACCTGCAGATTTGATTTTTTTCTCGTCAACTTTTGTATAATCTTTGATTTCAAGACGAAGTCTTGTAATACAGTTATCGATACTTGCAACGTTTTCTTTTCCGCCAACGCCTTCAAGAACGATTCTAGCTACTTCTGTGAAATCATTGTTTGCAAGCTGAACTTTGCTTTCATCTTCATCATCGTCTTCACGACCTGGTGTTTTGAGATCGAATTTTACAATCGCAAAACGGAATACCAAGTAGAATACAAGGAATGCTGCTAAACCAAGAGGAATGATCATCCATGTTTTTGCAGCTGCTGGAAGTGATGCTGAGAATAAAAGGTCTGTAGCACCAGCTGAGAAACTAAATCCTGCACGGAATCCAAGTAAAGTAGTGATGACTGTAAAGATACCGTATAATAATGCGTAAATAACATAAAGACCAGGAGCTAAGAACATAAATCCAAATTCGAATGGCTCTGTAACACCACAAACAAATGCACAAACAGCTGCAGATGCTACTAAACCGATTGCAACTTTTTTCTTATTGTCTTTTGCTGTCTGAATCATAGCTAAAGCGGCACCTGGAATACCAAACATCATACATGGGAAGAATCCTGACATGTACATTCCAAGATCCCATGTTACATCTGCAGATGTTTCACCTGCCCAGAAGTGTGTAAGGTCACCAAGACCAATTGTATCAAACCAGAATACATTGTTTAACGCATGATGTAAACCTGTTGGAATCAACAAACGGTTCAAGAATGCGTAAATACCAGCACCAACTGCATCAAGTCCTACGATTGCTTTACCAAGAGAAATAAGTCCTCCAAATACAACTGGCCATACGAACAATAAGATTGCTGATACAAGAATAGAAACTACACCAGAAACGATTGCTACGCAACGTTTACCACTAAAGAATGATAACCAATCTGGTAATTTTGTACTCTTAAATTTGTTGTAGCAAGTAGCACCGATGATACCAGCAAGAATACCGATAAATGGGTTTGCAATTTTACCAAAAGCAAGCATTGCATTTGCATTTTCAGCAACTGATGGCATAAGTACTGTAACTGTTCCATCTGAAAGAAGTGTTGTCATCATAAGCCAAGATGCTAAAGCTGCAAGACCAGCTGTACCATCATTGTCATCAGCCATACCAACACCAACACCAATAACAAATAGAAGTGCCATATTATCAATTAAGGCAGCTCCTGCTTTCACAAGGAAAAATCCGATTAATGGAAGTGCTCCTTTGATATCACCACCCTGCATTGTTGCAGGACAGAATAAGTAACCAATTCCCATAAGAATACCACAAA
>JARHYE010000027.1 GCA_029258605.1 Ruminococcus sp. | reverse complement strand
CTGTTGTTGTACCATCTCCTGCAACATCATTTGTCTTTGCTGCAACTTCTTTAATGAGCTGTGCACCCATATTTTCAAAGCCATCTTCTAATTCAATTTCTTTTGCAATTGTAACACCATCATTTGTAATAAGTGGTGCACCAAATGATTTATCTAAAACTACGTTTCTTCCTTTTGGTCCTAATGTCACACGAACAGTATCTGCCAACTTATTGACACCTTTTTCTAATGCTGCTCTGGCTTCTGATCCATATTTAATTTCCTTTGCCATATCTATCCACTCCTCTTTCTTAATCTTCTACAATTGCTAAAATATCGCTTTGTTTTACGATGATGTATTCTTCATGATCTAATTCAACTTCAGTTCCTGAATATTTTGAATAGATAACTTTATCACCAACTTTAACCTGCATTTTCACTTCTTTTCCATCTATAATTCCACCTGGGCCTACTGCAAGTACTTCTGCCTCCTGTGGTTTTTCTTTTGCCTGTCCCGGAAGAACGATTCCTGATTTTGTTGTCTCTTCTGCTTCAAACTGTTTTAATACAATTTTGTCACCCAATGGTACTAATTTCATTGTAATTCCTCCTTGAATTTCATTTATTAGCACTCATTTCTTTTGAGTGCTAACCCTATGCATATAAAATATCACTCTGCTTTCTATTTGTCAACAGAGTTTACTGTTTTTTTATTTTCTCTTTACGGAAGGATTGGTTCCCTCTACACTGTAAAATCCATCCTTGATCTTAAATTTCAAAATCTTTCCTTTTTCGCATTGATATCTTTCTACCACAACGCCTGAACAACTTAACCGTTCACTTCTCGTCGAAATGCAGCATTCATATTCTGCGTCCAGGGAAATTTTTCGAAGATCATCTTCTTTTAAGAGTAAGTAAAGATCGTCTTCTTCCATGTCGTATTTAAACACTTGACAACGATGGGATTCATCATCAAAAATACCTTGTGCTGAAATCATTTTTTCCATTTGTAAATCAACTGGATTTCCTTCGTACATCTCTTATTCTCCTATCCTTTTGTTATTTAAGAAAGGGCATCAGAAACCTGATACCCTTTTTGAATTTCTCTTTTCTTTATAAACGTTCTTTTTTTATTTTTTCTAATTCTACAAAAACATAATCATTTAAAACTTTGATATATGTTCCCTTCATCCCTGATGAACGAGATTCAATGACTCCGGCACTTTCAAACTTACGAAGCGCATTTACAATTACAGAACGTGTGATTCCTACTCTGTCTGCAATCTTGCTAGCTACTAAAATGCCTTCATTTCCATCAAGTTCCTCAAAAATATGAATGATTGCTTCTAACTCTGAGAAGGAAAGTGTGCTAATTGCAGACTGTACAATCTGTTCTTTTCTTGTTTCTTCTGCACTTTCTTCATTTACAGAACGAAGCATTTCAAGTCCAACAACAGCAGTTCCATACTCACTTAAGATAATGTCATCAATCTCATAAAGACTATCCTGTTTGTAAATAAACAAGGTACCAAGTCTCTCACCTGCAATATCGATTGGGGTAACAATTGCCTGATATCCTTTTACCATATCTGGAGTAAAGCCTAATGTTTCCAAATTGACATTTTCTTTTGTTGACAAAATATTTAAAAGTCGCTCATTTAACATCTCATCTATATGAGCTCCTACTACGTCTGTAATAAGCTCTGAAATGCCTGCTACATGTTCACACTTGCTTACACCCAATACTTTTCCTTTTTTACTTACTACAAGCACATTTGAATTCAATATTTCTGTAAGAACAGCACAAATATCATTAAATACCACCTTACTTGAATTGTTATTATGAAGTAGCTTGTTGATTTTTCTTGTTTTATCCAATAACTGTACGCTCATTAATATCCTCCAACTTTAATTGTGTAGACAAATCTCCTATCTCTATCAGATAAGGATATGTTATCATACAATTTCCGAAATATCAACGTCATTTTTTTAATTATTTTTCAAATTTCGAACATATCCACATTTTTCATCAGCACAGACTAATTTATTCCCTTTTTCCACCATATAATTCCCACATTCTGGGCATTTTTCCTTTGATGGTTTTTGCCATGACATAAATTCACACTCTGGATTGTTTTCACATCCATAGTATTTTCTTCCTTTTTTTGTTTTCCGTATGACAACTTCTTTTCCACACATTGGACATGGTACTCCAATTTTCTCTAAATACGGCTTTGTATTCTTACAATCTGGAAAACCTGGACATGCAAGGAATTTTCCATGTGGTCCGTATTTCACAACCATATTCCGTCCACACTCTTCGCAAATTACATCTGTGACTTCGTCTTCAATTTTGACACTTTCCAATTCTTTTTCAGCAATCTTTACAGCCTCGTCAAGATCTGGGTAAAAGTTTCTTATAACTTCTTTCCAAGGAATTTTTCCTTCTTCCACCATATCTAAAAGGCCTTCCATGCTTGCTGTAAAGTTTTCATCCACGATACTTGGAAAAGATTGCTTCATAATATTGTTTACAACTTCCCCAATTTCTGTAATATACAAATTTTTTGCTTCCTTTGTCACATAACGTCTGGCAAGAATCGTTGTGATTGTTGGTGCATACGTACTTGGACGTCCAATTCCTAATTCTTCTAGCGTTTTTACAAGAGCTGCCTCGGTGTAATGTGCAGGAGGTTGTGTAAAATGCTGTTTTGTATCAAACGCTTCTTTTGTAAGTTCTTTGTCCATATCCAGATTATTTACAAGCGCATTGCTTTCTTGCTTTTCTTCATCATATTCTGTATACACTGTACGGAAACCATCAAATACAACTTTCGAAGTCGAAACAGCAAATCGATATTCTCCCGCAGCAATTTTAACCGAAATGGTTTCTAATTTTGTCGCAGTCATTCTGCTTGCTGTAAATCGTTTCCAAATTAACTGATACAAGCGAAATTGATCTCGTGTCAATGACTCTTTGATCATCGTTGGAGTTCTAGTAATGTCTGTTGGACGAATGGCTTCGTGGGCATCTTGAATTTTCTTTTCTGTTTTTTTAGCCATTGTGCTATCTGCCACATATTCCGCCCCAAAATTTTCTTGAATGTAGGCTCTTGCTGCTGCATCTGCCTCATCTGAAATTCTTGTTGAATCTGTACGTAAATAGGTGATAATACCAACCGTTCCCTGACCTTTTATGTCTACCCCTTCGTAAAGTTGCTGTGCAATACGCATAGTCTTTTGTGTTCCAAAATTCAATGCTTTTGCTGCTTCTTGCTGTAAGGTACTCGTTGTAAACGGAAGAGGCGCTTTTCTCGTTCGTTCTCCTTTTTTGATATCAGAAATCGTAAACGTTTCCTTCTCCACCTCATGAATGATCGTATCTAGCTCTTGCTTGGAATGGATCACCATCTTTTCATTTTCTTTTCCGTAAAACTTCGCTGTCAACGGACGTCTTGAGCCTTTTACATTTAAGATTACATCTAAGCTCCAATATTCTTCTGGTATAAATGCGTTGATCTCTGCTTCTCGATCTGCAATCAGTCGAAGTGCAACCGACTGAACTCGTCCAGCACTTAATCCTCGTTTTACTTTTGCCCATAAAACCGGACTAATCCTATACCCCACCATTCGATCTAAAACTCTTCGGGCTTGTTGAGCATCCACAAGATTCATATCAATATCTCTTGGAGCTTTCAAAGATGCTTTTACTGCATTTTTTGTAATCTCATTAAACGTAATTCTACGCATCTTTTTATCATCTAACTTCAATGCAGTTGCAAGGTGCCATGAAATAGCTTCTCCCTCACGATCGGGGTCAGTTGCAAGATATACTTTGTCTGCTTTTTTCGCTTCTTTTCGAAGACTTGCCAAAATATCACCTTTTCCACGGATGGTGATATATTTTGGTTCATAGTCATTCTCAACATCAATTCCCATCTGACTTTTCGGCAAATCCCGAACGTGTCCATTTGACGCAGCAACCGAATAGTTGCTTCCCAGAAATTTTTTAATTGTTTTCACCTTTGCCGGTGATTCCACAATTACCAGATAATGTGCCATAAATGTCTTTCCTCCGACAGACTTTCTACTTATTTTTCTTCAGGTTCTTATACCTATCTTTGTTTTATATAATAGTTTTTTGAAACTTCTTTAATGTATCCTTTTATTTCCAAAGAAACTAATGTCTCCAGTAATTTATCTGGAGAAATCTCTATTTCTTCTAATAAACTTGTCATATTTTTCGGAAATAAATCAAGTCGACTATACACCATATCTTCTATACTTTCAAGTTCTTTTATGTTTTTACATGTTTTTTCTTTTGTCGATTCAGATAAAATTCCCATCTCTTCTAGCAGAAATTCTGGGGATAAAAGGATTCCGGCTCCTTGGAATATTAAGCGATTACATCCTTGACTTAACACACTATCGACAGGTCCTGGTAATGCATATACATCTTTTCCCTGGTCCAATGCCATGTCTGCTGTTATTAGCGAGCCGCTTTTTTGTTTTGCCTCCATAACGAGTACCACATCTGACAGTGCACTAATAATTCGATTTCTCCTCGGAAAATTTGCTGGTACTGGAGCTGTCCCAGGGCAGAATTCAGATACGATTCCTCCTTGCTTTTCTACGATATCTTCATATAATCCTCTATTTTCTTTTGGATAACAAACATCAACACCGCTTCCTAAAACAGCACAAGTATATCCTTTTCCATTGATTGCTCCTCGTTGCCCCGCACCATCAATCCCTCTAGCCATCCCACTTACAACCTGCACACCATTTTGCGCCAGCTTCTCTCCATACTCCATTGCATATTTTTCCCCATATCGAGTACAGCATCTTGCACCTACAATTGCCGCTGTCTTTTTGTTTGGATCGGGAAGATTTCCTTTCACATATAATGCATATGGCGGAGATGCAATTTCCTTTAATTTCTCAGGATATTCCTCATCATAAAAGGGAATAAACCGTAACTTTTTCCTTATTAATTCTTGGTAATCTTTTTCCAGATTTTTATTTTTCTTCGCTTCTATAATGGCTTGTATATCTTTTTCTGTCAAATATGTATGATTACGAAGCTTTTTTTCTTCTATATAATATATTTCTCTCCCCGTACCAATTTGCTCTCGTACATACATTTTCTTTTGATCCGATAAATGTCTAATTGTTGCAAACCAATATTCATAAATCATCGCTTCACCTTCCCCAATATTTTTTATCCAATGTTCGATAACCGATTGCCTCTTTTATATGACTTAATAAAATCTCTTCCTCTCCTTCTAAGTCAGCAATTGTCCTTGCTACTTTTAAAATTTTATGATAGCTTCTTGCGGTTAGTCCTAATATAGTATATGCATCCTTCAGTAGTTGTTTTTCCTTTTTTCCTAAATTGCAGTATTTTTCTATATCTTTTACGTCCATGGCAGCATTGGATCCAATCTTTTTCCCCTGAAATCTCTTCACTTGAATTTCTTTTGCTTTGCATACTCTGCTTCTAATCTGAGCTGAAGTTTCTCTAGACCCTTTTCCTGTCAATTGATCATATTTTACTTTCGGTGCTTCCACACATATATCAATTCGATCCAAAAATGGTTGACTGATTTTTCCAAGGTAATTTTGGATTTGTGTGGGTGTACATGTGCATTTGTTAAGGTCTGGGTAGCATCCACATGGACATGGATTCATTGCTGCCACTAGCATAAAATCGGATGGAAACACATATTCCCCTCCAGACCTTGCAATAGTGATACTATGTTCCTCCAATGGTTGTCTCAATGTTTCCAAAACATTTTTTTGAAATTCTGGCAGTTCATCTAAAAAAAGCACTCCTCTATGAGCAAGACTGATTTCCCCTGGAACAGGCACCCTGCCTCCTCCTAGCATTGCAGATTTTGTCACTGCATGATGTACACTTTGAAACGGTCTTTTGCAAATTAATGGTGCATCTGGATCTATTTTGCCTAAGATACTATATATTTTTGTAACTTCCATACTTTCTTCCAATGTCATAGGCGGAAAAATCCCTGGCATCCGCTTTGCGATCATGCTTTTTCCACTACCTGGCGGTCCTATAAGTAAAAGATTGTGCCCGCCTGCTACCGCTATTTCCGTAGCTCTTTTTACATTTTCCTGTCCACAAATATCCGCATAATCACTGTCTTGCTCTTGCTCCTTTAAGCACTTGTAAGGCAGCGTCTGCTCTTCATTCAACCTAATTTCTCCCAAAAGCCACCTTACTAATTCTTTTAAACTTTCCACACCAACAATTTTTATTCCGTTTACCAATGCTCCTTCTTTTCGATTCCCTTTTGGAACTACACAAGTCGAAATTCCTTTTTCTTTCGCCTTTAAGACGACCGGAAGGATTCCTGCAACTTTTCGAACACTCCCATCTAGCCCTAATTCTCCAATTATCATCATATCTTCTACTGATTTTTGTGGAAGAATCCCAAGTGCAATTAATATCGAAACTGCGATGGATAAATCAAAGGAACTTCCTTTTTTTCGAATGAAAGCTGGCGATAAGTTGATTACAATTTTTTTTGCTGGAAAATCCACCCCTGCATTTCTAATTGCTGTCCGAACTCTCTCGGAAGCTTCTTTTACTTCTGTTGACAGGTATCCAACCATGTGGAAAACTGGAAGCCCATTGCTTGCGTCAGCTTCTACATGAATGATTTCTGCCTGAATCCCATGGATTACCGCAGATAAAACCATACCGAAACCCATTTACATCCTCCTTTCTTCTTTTAAATGTAAGTTTATGAAATTGTGAAACTGTGAATTTTGACCGAACTGGTCAGACTGATTGATGCAGAATTTCCTGCGAGAATAGATTTATCATAGCTTATTTCTTCGTACAATGCAATTCTTTTGGTTGGAAAAGCACAAAATTTGTGTATTACTCATAAAGTATAATAAATGTGCCAGGAGGTGCTGTTCTTTGAAATCTTTTTTAACTCCCCTGACCCCTCTTGAAGAAAAAAGCTATATCAAAAAGTACAAAGAAGGGGATCTTCATGCAAAAAATATCCTGATTGAACGAAATATGCGACTCGTTGCACATGTCATTAAAAAATATCAAAATCTAGATGATGATCCTGAAGATTTAATATCCATTGGAACCATAGGACTGATAAAGGCAATTACAACCTTTAACCCTGAAAAAGGAAATCGACTTGCAGCCTATGCTTCAAAATGTGTAGAAAATGAACTCCTTATGTATTTAAGATCAAAGAAAAAATCCAGTCGAGATGTTTCTCTTTACGAACCCATTGGTACAGATCATGAAGGAAATGATATTCGTCTCTATGACGTAATTGAATCTGAGGAAGAAGAAGTTCCTGACAAAATTTATTTAAAAGACAATATTCGATTATTATATACACATATAGAGTCTTGTCTTACCAGGCGAGAACAATTTGTTTTGCAAAAACGATATGGACTCTATAATTGTAAACCATGCACACAAAAAGAAATTGCAGCAACACTCGGTATATCACGTTCTTACGTATCACGAATAGAAAAAACTGCCATAGAAAAGCTAAGATGCTTTTTTACGGCAGTCTAATTTTTACGCTTCCTGACGTCTGAGAATATCATAACAGTCTGCATGTTCGCTCAATTGAACGTAGAGCACTTGCTTTGGATGTGGAGCACTATCTTGTTCCTGACCATCCTCTGTTACAATTTTTAATACTTCTGTCTTGATATTCTCACCGTTTGGTTTCATAATTTCAATTGTTTCACCCACGGAAAATTTGTTACGTTGCTCAATCTTACAGAACCCATCTTTTTGTTCTCCTACGATACCAAGATAGGTATATTCTTTTACATACGTATTGCTATCATAGATTTGTGAAGCCTCATCTGGCTTTCCAAAAAAGAATCCTGTTGTAAATTGGCGATACGTACAATTTGAAATTTGATCTAAATACCATGGCATATTTTGTTTATATAACTCAGGGTCTTTTTGATAATCATCAATTGCTTTTCTGTAGGTTCTTGCTACCGTAGCAACATACAGTGCAGTCTTCATTCTTCCTTCAATCTTAAGACTATCAACTCCCGCCTCGATCAATTCTGGAATATGCTCAATCATGCACAAATCTTTGGAGTTAAAAATATAAGTACCACGCTCATTTTCATACACAGGCATATACTCTCCCGGACGTGTCTCTTCCACCACTGCATATTTCCATCTACATGGATGTGTACATGCACCTTGATTGGCATCTCTTCCCGTAAAATAATTGCTAAGAAGACATCTTCCTGAATAAGAAATACACATTGCACCATGCACAAATGTCTCAATTTCTAAATCTTCTGGAATATTCTGACGAAGTTCTTTAATCTCTTCTAAGGAAAGCTCGCGCGCAGATACTACACGGGTTGCTCCTTGTTTATGCCAAAAATTATAGGTTCCATAATTGGTATTGTTTGCCTGTGTACTGATATGTCTTTCAATCTCTGGGCATACTTCTTTTGCAATCTCAAATACACCTGGATCTGCAATAATAAGTCCATCTGGCTTTATACTTTTTAATTCTTCAAAATATGTTCTTACTCCTGCAAGATCATCGTTGTGAGCCAAAATATTGGCTGTAACATAGACTTTTACATCATGTTCATGTGCAAATCGAATTCCTTCTTTCATATCATCCATAGAAAAGTTTTTCGCCTTTGCTCGCAAACCGAATGCTTCTCCACCGATATATACCGCATCTGCTCCAAACATAACGGCAGTCTTAAGGACTTCCAGGCTACTTGCCGGAATCAATAATTCAGGATGTCTTTTCATTTTACTTTCCCTTCTAGATCTTTCTCTTTTTTTATACTAAGTGCCACTCCATCTCCTAGTGGAATGATTGAAGTGATCAATTCTTTGTTGTGTTTTAATTCATAAAGGTATTCTCTCATGCGCCCATGGATTGTTCTATTTCTCCGCTCTATTGCATAACGTGATTCGATAATCTCGCCATCTTGAAGCACATTATCAGACACAAGAAGTCCTCCTGGCTTTAACAATCTCATAACTTCTGGAAAATAATGGATATACTGCCCTTTTGCTGCATCCATGAAAATGAAATCATACCCGCCTTCTAAGGTTTTCATTACTTCTAAAGCATCTCCTTCTAAGAGCGTGATCATTTCCTCTTTTCCTGCACGTTTAAAGTTTTCTCTCGCAATTGGAATCCTTTTTTCATAATTTTCAATTGTTGTAATTCTACATTCTGCTGGTACATATTCACTCATCAATAACGCAGAGAAACCTACGGCAGTTCCCACTTCAAGAATGCGCATAGGTTTTTTCATGGAAAGAAGTACTTTTAGGAAGCTTTGCATCTCTTTTCTTATGATTGGAACATACGTATCCAAAGCCTCCTGTTCGATGACTTCTAAAATTTCACTATTCTCTGTATCTAAGGAATTGATGAATGTTATGATACGTTCATCTACTATCATATTTTACACATCCACATCCATAATAATTGGTATTACCATTGGTCGTCTCTTTGTCTTTTTCCAAATGTAATCATTCATGGCATCTCTAATTACAAGTTTAATTTTATTCCAGTCTGCATGCCTATTGCCAAGACAATGATCCAAAGCTTCTGATACGACACTACGAGCTTCTTCCATCAGGCCTTCTGATTCTCTAACATAAACAAATCCACGAGAAACAATGTCTGGGCCTGCTAAAAGTCTGTTTGTACCACGTTCTAATGTAAGAACAACGATCAAAATTCCATCTTCTGCAAGATGCTGACGATCTCTAAGTACAATGTTTCCGACATCTCCTACACCAAGTCCATCTACAAGGATGGCTCCAGTGTGTACTTTATCTACAACTTTTGCACTTTCATCACACAATTCCAAAACATCCCCAGATTGTATCATAAAGATATTTTCTTTTGGAATACCAAGTGCTTCTGCTATTCCTGCATTTGCTTTTAAGTGACGATATTCTCCATGTACTGGAACTGCGTATTTTGGTTTAACAAGAGAATAGATTAGCTTTAACTCCTCTTGACATGCATGACCGGATACATGGGCATCCTGGAAAATAACATTGGCTCCTTTTGCTGATAATTCATTGATTACCTTAGATACAGATTTTTCATTTCCTGGGATTGGGTTGGAACTAAAAATAATGGTATCGTTTGGTTGAATTGTTACTTTACGATGAACATCCGCCGCCATTCTTGACAATGCTGCCATAGATTCCCCTTGGCTTCCGGTTGTGATAAGCACCATCTTTTCTGGTGGATAATTTTTCATCTGATCAATCTCTATTAATGTATGGTCTGGAACATGAAGATATCCTAAATCTGCTGCAGTAGAAATAATATTTACCATACTTCGTCCTTCTACCACAACTTTTCGTCCATATTTGTATGCAGAGTTAATAATCTGCTGCACTCGATCAACATTGGATGCAAAGGTTGCGATAATAATACGTGTATTTTGATGCTCCGCAAAAATGTGGTCAAACGTAATACCTACTGTTTTTTCTGACTGTGTAAATCCAGATCTTTCTGCATTTGTACTGTCAGACATTAACGCAAGTACTCCTTTCTTCCCAATCTCTGCAAATCGCTGAAGATCAATGGCATCACCAAATACAGGCGTGTAATCAACTTTAAAGTCTCCAGTGTGTACAACAATACCAGCTGGAGAATAAATTGCAAGTGCAGATGCATCCTGAATACTATGATTGGTTTTTATAAATTCTATTCTAAACTTTCCTAGATTAATAGACTGTCCATGTCTTACTACTTTTCTTCTTGTTGATCGAAGAAGATTGTGTTCTTTTAGCTTATTTTCAATGATTCCCATTGTAAGCTTTGTCGTATAAATTGGTAAATTAATCTCCTTAAGTACGTATGGAAGCGCTCCAATATGGTCTTCGTGTCCATGCGTAATAACGATTCCTTTCACCTTTTCTATATTGTCTTTTAAATAGGTCACATCTGGAATAACAAGGTCGATTCCCAGCATATCGTCTTCTGGAAATGCAAGACCGCAATCCACTACTATTATACTGTCTTCATACTCAAAAGCAGTAATATTCATACCGATCTGTTCAAGACCGCCAAGTGGAATAATTCTTAATTTCCCCTTACTTTCTTTTTTCAATAATTTGCACCTCCGTATATTTCATATTCCCGTATTATTTGCGCATCTATAGACTTTGCTGCGTGGTCGTCTGTGTCAAATACTGCATCTGCTTCTATTTTGCAAATACAAAAAGATGGGAATTCTCCTTCTCGTTTTTTAACACATGTCCGATCTTATTCTTGAAGTCTCCATCCGAAAAAGGAACAAACTCCACCAGCGAAAGTTTTAATATGTGTTGCTTTGCGCATACAGGTCTTTTTATTATTGTGAAAGTTTGTCATAAACTTTACATTTCAATGTCAATATCTTCTAACAATTCTTCAAAAACCTTTGAAACAGCCAAAAGTTCTGTTTCATCTTCTACAATTTCGTAGACTCCTTCTGCGTCTTCTTCTGCGCTTGTATCTTTCAAGATCAAGCACTGTGCATCATCTTCCTCAGAATCAGTCACAAGGATGTACACATCCCCTCCGATTTTTGTTTGTTCAAGCACGAAAAACTCTTCTGTCTCGTTTGTTTCATCAAAAGTAAATTTAATTGTTTCCATGCCTACCTCCTAATATCCAAATAGTTTACTGCGTCGATTTATTTTATGTTTCACTTGAAATTCGTTCTTTTATATACACAGAATCAAGATAACCTTGCAAAATAAATACTGCTGCAATTTTATCAATATATTTTTTTCTATCTTCTCGTCGAACATTGCTTTCTATCAATGTTCTTTCCGCTTCTACGGTTGTCAGACGCTCATCCCACATGATCACTTCAAGTCCTGTACGCCTTACAAGCATATCTCGAAATTCCAGTGATTTTTGTGCTCTCTCTCCAATATCATTATTCATATGTTTTGGAAAGCCTAATACAAGTTTCTCTACGTCATACATTTCAATAAGCGCCTCAATTCGTGCAAGAGTCTTTCGAAGCTTATTTTCATCTTTTCTTTCGATTGTCTCAATTCCCTGTGCTGTAAGACCAAGTGGATCGCTAATTGCGACTCCAACGGTCTTTGTGCCGTAATCTAATCCCATTAATCTCATATTGATCATTCCCACGAATTAAACATGATATACGATTTTAAAAGTTCTTCTACCAGTTCATCACGTTCTACTTTCATCACAAGACTTCTTGCACCATTGTAACTTGTAATATAAGTTGGATCTCCTGACATGATATAACCTACAATTTGATTCACCGGATTATAGCCTTTTTCTTTCAATGCTTTATAAATAATCTCCAGAATATCTTTCGCAGAAATCTGTGGTCCTGGTTCCACCTGAAAAAACTGGGTGTTACTTAAATCACTCATTCTATTTCCTCCATCTTTGTATTTTTTATTATTTCATGCTGTCTGTAGAATGTATCTATCCATACATGCAAACTATCCTACCTATAATCTTAATATAAACCTACTCAGATTTCAATGAAAAATTCGGAATCCTCTCCTATTTTCCCTGTCACAATCTGGTTCTGAAGATTCCTTTTCTCCTGAATCCCTACTTTGATGTACTCTTTTGTATGTCCTGTTTGAATCGTCATTCCATCCTTTTCGACTGCTTCTTCCACAAGCACTTCTACCACTTTTCCAATGAGTGACTCTTCGTATTTCTTTTTTTGATCTTCGTGCAGTTTTAAAAGTTCTTCACTTCTTTTTGTTTTCATCTCTTCTTTTACCTGATCTGGCATAACTGCCGCTTTCGTTCCATGACGTTTCGAATATTTAAACACATGTGTTTCGTAAAAACCTACTTTTTTCACAAACTCTTTTGATTGTTTAAACTCTTCTTCTGTTTCACCCGGAAACCCAACAATTACATCTGTCGTTAAGGCTGGATTTTCAAAATATTTTCTTAGAAGAAGGCATTTTTCATAGTATTCCTCACTTGTGTACCGGCGATTCATTCGTTTTAAAGTTTCATCACAACCACTTTGCAGTGACAGGTGGAAATGCGGACATATCTTTGGCATATCTGAAATAGACTTTGCAAATTCTTCGGTAATAATTCGTGGTTCCAATGATCCTAATCGAATTCTTTCTATGCCTTCCACCGCGTGAACCGCTTGAATAAGTGTAAGTAAGTTCTCTTCTTCCCCCAGGTCCACTCCATAAGAACTTAAATGAATGCCTGTTAACACAATTTCCTTATATCCATTGTGTGCCAACCGTTTCACTTCGTCTACTACATCTTGCATTTCTCTACTTCTAACTCTGCCTCTTGCATATGGAATAATGCAATATGAACAAAATTGATTACAACCATCTTGCACTTTAATATAAGCCCTTGTATGTTCTCCTGTTGTGGATAAATGGAGTGTTTCATACTCTTTGGTGTGATTAATATCAACCATTTCACTCAGCAACTGATGATTCCCACCATTTTTTTGTTCTTCGTATTCTTTTAATATTTCGATAAGATCTTGTTTTTTATTATTTCCAATAATGATATCAACGCTGGAATCTATCTGCTGTGCATCTTCTAATGCCTGAACATAACAACCCGCTGCAACGATCACAGCATCCGGATTCATTTTCCTTGCTTTGTGAAGCATTTGTCTGGATTTTCTGTCGGCCATATTCGTCACTGTACATGTATTTATAATATAGATATCAGCTTTTTCTTTAAAAGGTACAATCTCGTAACCTGCGTTTTCAAGCAGTTCTTGCATCGCTTCTGTTTCATACGCATTTACCTTACATCCTAAGTTGTGTAATGCTGCTTTTTTCATATAATTTTCTCCTGTATTTTTAATTTTTGATTCTTGACTTTTACTACCTCATCAACTAGAATGGAAATAGGGTTACATTCCCTATACATACATTCATTATTGAAGGAGGTATTACCATTGAAAACAGTTCAGATTTCTTTAAATTCCATCGATAAAGTTAAGTCATTCGTAAATGAAA
>JARHYE010000014.1 GCA_029258605.1 Ruminococcus sp. | reverse complement strand
GCCGTATTATGGCAACAACATGGGAATGGAAAGAGGACATTGATGAAGCCAGAGCAGAATCTGCAAAACAAAGAGCAGAAGCTAGGCTTGCTACAAAAGATTTAACAGAGCAAGAGTATAAAATGGCTCAGGCAAAGCTTCAAAGAGCGTTGGTACGATTGAGTGTGAAGAAATAAAAAGAAGACGAAGAAATGTTGAAAAGCATTTCTTCGTTTTTTTGTTTCTTGTCATAATAAAAGATGCGTTGTATAATAATGAGGTTCAGAGCACACCTTTTATGGGTGCTACTAGAATGAAATTATATTAGAGCTTACAGAATAAGATGCACACTTTTTTACGTGCTCACTGTATTGTATCTCAAACGAGAATGATAACAAGGAGGCATATCATGAAAAAAATGATGAAAAGAGTACTGGCAGTGCTCATGGCTGCGTCACTCGCAGTAGCAGGAACAGGATGTGGAAACAAGGAGAAAAGCACATCAAAAAAGACAGATACTATTAAAATTGCAGTTAGTGCAGAACCAGATAATTTAAACCCTATGCTTTCGGCAGCATCAGATACCGAAGGGATCATGATGAATGTGTATGAAGGACTTCTAACATTTGACACAGACGGAAATTTTTTACCATGTCTGGCAGAAAGTTATACGATAGAAGATGAGGGGTTGACCTATAAATTTAAAATAAAAAAAGACATTCAATTCCATGATGGAAAGAAATTTTCAGCAAAAGATGTAAAATACACATATGAAACACTTGCTGGTTTAAACGGGGAGCAACCGTTAAAGCAAGTTATGGCAGATGTATTAGAATCAGTCGAAACACCAGATGAAGAAACGGTGATCTTTCGATTAAAACATGTGGATGCAGGATTCTTAGGCAAATGTATTGTATCTATACAGGAAAAAGATTACAAAGAAGATGAAACCCATCCAATTGGTACGGGCCCATATATGTTTAAAGAATATATTCAGGGACAGAAAGTGATCCTTACAAAGAATCCAGACTACCATACGGTAGAATCTAGAATTCCAGAAATTGAAAAAGTGGAATTTCGAATTATGACAGATAATAATGCGATTCTTATGGCATTAAAATCTGGTGGACTTGATATTGCCACAGTAGAACCAGAGAATATTGAAGTACTTGGAAAAGAATTTGAAATTGTAGAAGATATGCGAAATGCGGTACAGCTGATGTCTATGAATAATACGGTTGCGCCATTTGATAATGAAAAGGTTAGACAGGCAGTGAATTATGCCATTGACAAAGACGAGATTATCAATACAGTAACCAAAGGACATGGTAAAAAACTGGAGAGTTTTTTAAGTCCAAGCATGAAGGCGTACTACAAAGAAGATATCAAAGGATATGAAACGGATTTAGAAAAAGCAAAAGAATTACTGAAAGAAGCAGGATATCCAGATGGATTTACAATCACAATGAAAGTACCCTCCAACTACCAGGAACATGTGGATGCTGCGCAGGTGATCAAAAGCCAGTTGGAAAAAGTAGGAATTCAGGTGGATATACAACTGATCGAGTGGGCACAGTGGTTAGAGCAGGTGTACAAAAATGCAGATTATCAGGCATCCATTGTTGCACATACAGGAAAACTTGATCCACAGGATTTCTTAAACCGTTTTACATCTACGTACGGAAAGAATTATTTTAAATTTTCTAATCCAGAATACGACCAGTTAGTCATTGACGCAGCTTCTACAACAGTTGAAGAAGAGCGTGCGAAACTATACAAAGAATGTCAGCAGATGCTTGCAGATCATGCGGCTGCTGTTTTTATTCAAGATCCATATTTAATTTATGCAGTCAATAAAAACTTTACAAATATGAATATCTATCCTATGACTTTTTATGATATGGGAAGTGTTCGATTGAAAAAGTAGAGTAGGAGGAAAAGGTGTGAGATATGCACTTAGAAAAATAGCGACAGCAGCAGTTACGCTATTACTCGTATCATTACTCACCTTCGGTGTTTTTCAGATTCTCCCTGGAAATCCAGTGGAAATCATGCTTGGAGTGGACGCGGATCCACTTCAAGTAGAAGCACTGGAACAAAAATTACAGTTAGATCGTCCCATAGCACAGCGATACGTAAGTTGGATTTCGGGGGCAGTCAAAGGCGATTTGGGCGATTCCATTCGTTATCAGATGCCAGTAGGAGACTTACTAAAAACAAGTCTTCCAGTAACCATATCGCTGGCTTTGTTATCGATTGCTTTGACCATAGTGGTTGTAATTCCAATTTCGATCTATCTTGTAAAAAATAGAAATAAAAAGAGCGGGATTTTCCTCTCCTCTTTGACGCAACTTGGAGTGTCACTACCTTCCTTTTGGGTAGGGATTTTGTTGATTTTACTATTTTCTGTTACATGGAACCTTCTTCCTTCAGGAGACTATGTTCCTTTTCAGGAAGATCCTATGGCATGGTTTATGAGTTTGATCCTTCCATCTTGTGCGATCGCAGTAGGAACATCGGCCACAGTGATTCGATATTTAAAAAACACGCTCTTAGATGAAATGACACAAGATTATGTTCGAACAGCAAGAAGCAAAGGACTGACTATGAATCAGACCTTATATCGACACGTTCTAAAAAATGCGCTTCTACCATCGCTTACCATTCTAGGGATGATCGTAGTAGATGTTCTTGGGGGAAGTGTGATTGTGGAAAATGTGTTTAACCTGCCAGGAGTTGGACGGTTATTGACGTCGGGAGTAGGAAATAGAGATTTCCCTCTTGTACAGGGAATTGTTTTTTATTTGGCAGTTACCGTGTTGATTATGAATCTGATCATTGATATTTTATATACCCTGATCGATCCAAGAATACGCTTGGAAGGAGGGCAAAATAAATGAGAAAAAAACAGAAAAACAAAAATCTTGTAATAGGAATTGTATTGGTTTCCTTTCTTTTGCTTTTGTTGATTGTTAGTTTTTTCTATTTACCATATCCACCGAATAAAATGGATAGCGCCAATACATTGGCAATGCCGTCTAGAGAGCATTTGCTTGGAACGGACAATTTTGGGAGAGATATTTTAAGCCGGATTATGAAAGGATCCTGGCTGGCATTTGGAATTGGATTCGGAGCAGTTACGATCGGGATGGTAATTGGTGTTGTCTTAGGTGCGATTGCAGGATATTTTGGCGGATGGATGGATGAGATTGTCATGCGTCTCATGGATGCGAAAATGGCATTTCCAGGCGTTATTTTAGCATTGGTTATGATTACTGTTTTTGGAAATGGAATTGGAAATATGATTTTGGCTCTTGGAATTATGGCCATTCCAAGGTTTTGCAGGATTACAAGAACGGGATTTATGCAGGTCAAAGAAATGGAATACATCAAAGCGGCGAAATCTCGTGGAATTTCTGATTTTCGAATTATGGTATTTCATATCATGCCAAATATATCCTCTTCTCTGCTTGTAACATTTACACTTGGAATTTCAAGTGCAATTCTTTCAGAAGCAGGACTTAGTTTTCTTGGACTTGGGATACAGCCACCCCATCCAAGTTGGGGAAGAATGCTCTTTGAAGCACAGTCTTATCTTTTGACAGATCCGCTGTACGCAGTGATTCCTGGAATTATGATTACGATATTGGTGCTTGGATTTAATCTACTTGGAGACGGTTTAAGAGACTATCTTGATCATCGCATGCCACAAAGAGAGGAAAAAGCATAACATGTTTTGGAAGAAAAAGAAACCAACGCTGGAAGAGACAAAAATAGATAAGGAAAAAAGTTTAGTGGTGGAAAACCTTACGATGACCATTCGAAGTCAGGGGAAGGATTATCCTGTACTTTGCGATGTGAATTTTCAGATTTCCCCAGGACAAATCGTAGGGCTGGTAGGAGAATCAGGCTGTGGTAAAAGTTTGACTTCTCTGGCCGTAATTGGCTTACTTCCCCCAACCGCGAAAGTGGAAACAGGAAAAGTTCTTTTAAATGGTCTGGATCTGTGTTCCATAAGTGAAAAGGAACGGTCCACCTTGCAAGGAGCAAAGGTGTCTATGATTTTTCAAGATCCCATGAGTGCATTAAATCCACTTATGACAGTCGGAAAACAGATTGCAGAAAGTTATCGTATCCATCACAAGGGGGCAAGTAAAAAAGAGACAAAAGATCAAGTGCTTGCCATGATGGAAAAGGTGGGGCTGCCACGTGTAAGTGAATTATACAGAGAATATCCACACCAACTTTCTGGTGGAATGAAACAAAGAGTCATGATCGCAATGGCTCTTATTAATGAGCCAGATCTTATTATTGCAGATGAACCAACCACTGCACTGGATGTTACCATACAAGCGCAGATCCTTGATCTGTTGAAAAAATTAAATGAAGAATCCAATTCTATGATTCTTCTGATTTCTCACGATCTAGGAGTGATTCGATCCGTTTGTAACCAGGTAATGGTGATGTATGGAGGAATGGTCGTGGAACAAGGAGAAGTGCAGCAAGTATTACAGCATCCTGTTCATCCATATACAAAAGGACTTTTATCTTCGATTCCTGATCCAGATAAAAAAGACCAGGAGATTGCCTGTGTCCCAGGTTCGGTAGAGGCCTTAGAACAAAGAAAGCAAAAGGGATGTCCGTTTGCTGGGCGTTGCCAGGAAGTTGTAAAAGAGTGCAAAGAGCACTGTCCAAAGCTTCAGTACGTTTTTGATCGTCAGGTAAGATGCGGAGTATATGGAGGTTCTTTTGATGAAGGAAAATAAGATATTAATTGAAACAAAAGATTTAAAAAAATATTATCCAGTTCCTCGCAAAAAGATTTTTGAGAAGAAGCGATATGTAAAAGCGGTAGAAGGATTAAATCTTAAGATCCCCCAAGGATGTACCTATGGATTGGTAGGAGAGTCGGGCTGTGGTAAATCAACAGTTGGACAAGTATTGGCAGGAATTTATTCGGCCACAGATGGGAAAGTATTCTATGAAGGAGAGGCCTTGTGCGACCTTTCAAAAGAAAAGAAAAAGAAGATACGAAGAAAAATTCAGATGATTTTTCAAGACCCCTATTCTTCTTTGAATCCGAAAAAAAAGATTGGATGGACTTTGGAAGAACCCTTAAAAACCAGCACACACTTAAGCAAATCAGAAAGAAAAACTAAAGTTGCGGAAGTACTAAAACAAGTGGGATTAGAGGAAAGCTACACAGAAAAATATCCCAATGAATTAAGTGGAGGACAGCGACAAAGGGTGAGCATTGCTGCAGCATTGTTGTTAGATCCAGAATTTATTGTTGCAGATGAGGCAGTTTCTGCCCTGGATGTGTCTGTACAGGCGCAAATTTTGAACCTTTTAAAGAAATTACAAAGAGAAAGAAACCTTACTTATCTTTTTATTTCACATAATTTAAATGTTGTTCAGTTTATGAGTGATTACATTGGTGTGATGTATTTGGGCCATTTAGTGGAGTATGGAACTACACAGGAAGTATGCAACAATCCCTTACATCCCTACACAAAAGCATTGCTTTCATCGGTAGTAGATGTTCAGGATAAAGGGAATCAAAGAATCCTGTTAGAAGGAGAAGTTCCAGATCCAGTTCACACCCCGTCAGGGTGCCCATTTCATACACGTTGCAGTCAGGTGAAAGAATGTTGTAAAAAGGAAAAGCCAGAATGGAAGATGGAAAAGGAAAACCATGCAGTCTGGTGTCATAATATAAGGGGAGAAAAACAGTGAAGGTAGGAATTATAGCAGATATACATTTAGATACCAATCAAGAGTATCCGGTTTTAGATGTATTATGTGACGTTTTGAATAAAGAACAATGCACGGGGCTGATTTTAGCAGGAGATATTACAGATACAGCCTATACTACGTTGGAAAGTCTAGAGCAAATCAGAAAAAAATTAGACCAGCCATTGCTATTTGTACCTGGAAATCACGATTTGTGGGATCCAGAGAAAAAGTTTAAAAATGCATGGCAGATCTATGAGGAATATAAGCAACAGGAAGGGTGCTTGTGCGGAAAAACAGTCCATTTAGAAAAAGATAAAATTGTGACTGGAAGTATTGGATGGTATGATTATTCGTTTG
>JARHYE010000114.1 GCA_029258605.1 Ruminococcus sp. | reverse complement strand
CATCTGATCAACTGTTTGGCTAATACTTTCATTAATTTTCTGCCATACATACTTGGTTACGCAATTATCTGACGCGCTACATCCTTGTTCTACTTTTAATCCAGGGCACTCTACAGGCTCCAAATTCCCTTCCAACGCTCTTAAAATATCTCCAACTGAAATCTCACTCAAATCTTTTGCTAGCACATAGCCTCCGCCTGCTCCACGGATGCTTTTTATGAATCCGGCTTTTTTTAACTTTGACATCAGCTGTTCTAGGTATCGTTCTGAAATCCCTTGTCTTTCAGAGATACTTGTGATTGAAACAGGTTCTTTTGTACTATATTGCGCCAAATCAATCATGGCACGTAACCCATATCTTCCCTTTGTTGATAGTTTCAATTTGTCACCCTCTTTATATCTTCTTAATTCCTACTAAAATACTAGGATTTATTTCCATCTGTAGAATAACACTTGTATATAGTTCTGTCAAGAAGTAACTTTGAATATGTTAGTAAAAACACCTATCTTATAAGGAGTCTAACTCGTGTTACGTAAAAACGCTCTTATTCGAGGAACCTTTCTACTTACGTTTTCAGGATTTTTCTGTCGATTCCTTGGCTTTTTTTATCGAATCTATTTAAGTCACACTTTTGGCGAAGAAGGTGTGGGACTCTATCAACTCATTTTTCCTGTATACACATTTTGTTTTGCTCTTACATCTTCCGGACTAGAAACTGCAATCTCACGCTCTGTGGCTCAAAAGTACGCTCAAGAAAAAAAGAAGGAAGCCATCAACTCTTTAAAAGCCGGACTTTTAATCAGTTTTTCTCTTTCTCTTTTGTGTTTGTTTGTCTTACAACAGCATGCACCGTATATTGCAACGACTCTTCTTCACGATTCTAGATGTACTTCCCTGATTGCCACTTTGTCTTATGCGATTCCGTTTGCTTCTATACATAGTTGTATTATCGGATACTGTTACGGCATAAAAAATGCTAAAATCCCTGCTTTTTCACAAATTGTAGACCCAATTGTTCGAATTACAACGGTATGTTTTCTCTGCTATTTTTTTACAAACCACTCCTCTTATACCCCCATTATTTTTACTGTTTTGGGGTTGATTGCCGGAGAAATGGCTTCCACTTTGCTTTCCATTTTGCAGTTAAAACATCTGTCTTTTCCTTTATATAATCGTACTTCTCTTTCTACTATGTTCCATCCTTTTAAAGAACTAATTTCACTTTCTATTCCTCTTACTTTAAATCGGATCATCCTTTCCTTTTTAACTGCATTAGAAGGTGTTTCTATCCCATCCAGGCTTCAATTATATGGATATAATGTAAAAGAATCTCTTAGTTTATATGGTGTGTTAACAGGGATGGCTCTTCCTTGCATTTTGTTTCCTTCTGCCATCACAAATTCTCTGGCCGTTCTTCTGATGCCAGAAATTGCAACTTGTCAGGCCAATGGTAATCATTTAAAGCTTCACAAACTTGTGGCACGTTCTTTAAGTTCCTGTTTTATCCTTGGACTTATTTGCTGTCTTTTTTTCTTGTTGACTGGTTCTTTCATCGGATCTTTCTTATTCAAAAGTCAAACAGCTGGAAAATTTATTATCACACTTGCATGGATTTGTCCTTTCCTATATCTTAATACGACACTCCTTAGTATCCTAAATGGACTCGGAAAAGTTTCCCATACGTTTCTCATTAATTCCGCTGGTCTTTTTATTCGTATTCTTGGCGTTTTTATTGGAATTTCCATTCACGGGATGGAAGGATATTTACATGGTCTCCTGATCAGTCAGCTTTTTGTTACCATTCTCGCATGCACCACTTTATTTTTATATCTAACCCCTAAAAACACCACCCGTCAAAAAAAATCTTGTGTCTGAATCTAATCTTTGCACGTCAAAAGCACCTGGTCATACACCAGGTGCTTCGTTGTTTTCTTTCTTATATCATATGTAAGATCGCTTTCATAAATATAGGATTCACATATAGTTCAAGCACAATACCAAGTCCCATAACTATACATACAAATATGGTCTTTGGGATATTCCATCTTGTTTTTGGAAAGGTATACCCATACCAGATCACCACGAAATATGCGGGAATATAACATAAAATCTGCGGGAATACTGCCCCGAGACACGCTATACATCCTAGCATACCTTTTTCAATGGCAGCTGTGCTAAGAAGCATTCCACATGAAAAGCCCGTCCACACAGCACACAATGCTGCCGAAAGTTTTCGAAGTTTCGTGAACACCAGACATAGTAGCAAAAGAAAAGGGATCACTCTCATTCGAATCAAATAAAAAATAAATTCCTCCGCAATAATTTTAGTGTCCTTGTAAATACTAAGCACGTGATCCCCAAATATTTGCACCCCTGAATCATATCTTTTCACGAGGAAATTTACATATGCAATTCCCATAAAAAGGCCTAGCATGTAAAGAGCTGCCAACTGTCTTTTTGAATGAAGTATCTTCACAGACATTCCTCCTATCGTTAAGATATTTCATTATATGCCAGACACATTTATTTATGCTCTTTTTCCAAACTTCGCATCATATGCAAGAAGTGCAGAAATGGTTTTTGCATCTTCAATCTCTCCTGAAAAAATCTTTTCTTTTAATTCTTCTATCGTATATGCTTTTAGGTCTATAAATTCATCTTCATCTAAATTTTGCTTAGATGGAATCAAATTTGTTGCCACATAAACTTCAATCTTCTCGTTACAAAATGCAACCGTAGTCCTTAGTGTAATCAGCCACTCCAAGTGCTCACTTCGAAATCCTGTTTCTTCTTCTAATTCCCTGGACGCACAGGTTTTTCCTGGTTCGTCTACTGCATCTAATGCTCCGGCTGGTATTTCCAATGTATATCGTTCCAATGCATTTCTATATTGTCTCACCATTAAAATTTTCCCATCGTCAGTTACCGGAACTACTGCTGCTGCACCCTTGTGAGAAATAAAATCCCACACAACGGTGTGATCTTGATTCACTTCCATTGTATCTTGATAAAAATCTAATATTTTACCCTTAAATTTCAACTCTCTTTTTATTCTTTTAATGTGCTCGCCCATATCTTCCCTGTCTCCTTTCCTATATGCAAAGAGCTGCCGCTTAAAAGCGACAGCTCAACTGTTTTATTTTGCGTAATCTGTAACTCGTGATTCGCGAATCACATTTACTTTAATCTGACCTGGATATTCCAACTCAAATTCTATCTGTTTCGCAATCTCTCTGGCCATAAGTACCATATCATCATCCGATACTTGTTCCGGAACTACCATTACTCGAATCTCTCTACCTGCTTGAATAGCAAAAGATTTTTCAACCCCTTTAAACTGGTTCGAAATTTCTTCTAATTGTTTTAATCTGTTTGTGTATGTTTCAATTGTTTCTCTTC
>JARHYE010000060.1 GCA_029258605.1 Ruminococcus sp. | reverse complement strand
TCGCCTTTTGACCACTCTAAAATCTTTTCCGGTGAAGCCAGCCCGATTTTGATCGCATCAAAAGTTAATGGTTGGTATTGTTGTTCATTATTACTTGTTGGCATAAAAACGGCTCCTCCTATTCTTCATCATTCATATAATCATCAAAGTCCTCAGCTGATGTTTCTTCATACTCAGCTTCTTCAGGTTCTACATCCGTAAGTTCTTCTCCAACAAATTCTTGTTCTGTAAATCCATGTTCTCCATAAGATTCTTTGTGTTCGTGATTACGTCTGTCCCCTTCAATAATAGAACGGATATCTGTATCACCATAGTCCACTGTTTCCATTATTTCTACTTCTGTATTGTCATCACGCAGTACACGTACATCAAGTGCAAGTGACTGAAGTTCTTTTAACAATACTTTGAATGATTCTGGAATACCTGGTTCTGGAATATTCTCACCTTTGATGATTGCTTCGTAAGTTTTCACACGTCCGATTACATCATCTGATTTTACTGTCAGAATTTCCTGAAGAGTATAAGATGCACCATATGCTTCTAGTGCCCAAACCTCCATTTCTCCAAAACGCTGTCCACCAAACTGAGCTTTACCACCAAGTGGCTGCTGTGTAACAAGTGAGTATGGACCAGTAGAACGTGCATGGATCTTATCATCAACAAGGTGGTGAAGTTTCAAATAATGCATGTGTCCGATTGTTACGCGACTGTCAAAATATTCTCCAGTACGTCCATCTCTTAAGCGAACTTTACCATCTCTTGAAAGTGGAACACCGTTCCACAATTTTCTGTGTTCTCTATTGTCAGAGAGATACTGAAGCACTTCTGGAAGAAGTTCCTCTCCATGTTTTGCTTCAAACTCATCCCAATCAAGGTTTACATAATCATTTGCAAGATCAAGTGTATCCATGATGTCAACCTCGTTAGCACCATCAAATACAGGTGTTGCAATGTTAAATCCAAGAGCCTTAGATGCAAGACTTAAATGAATTTCAAGTACCTGTCCGATATTCATACGTGAAGGTACACCAAGTGGGTTCAATACGATATCCAGTGGACGACCATTTGGAAGGTATGGCATATCCTCTACAGGAAGTACACGGGAAACAACACCCTTGTTACCATGACGTCCGGCCATTTTATCTCCAACAGAGATTTTTCTCTTCTGTGCAATATAGATACGAACTGCCTGGTTAACTCCTGGAGATAATTCATCTCCATTTTCTCTTGTAAATACTTTTGCATCTACAACGATACCATATTCACCGTGAGGTACTTTCAGGGAAGTATCTCTTACTTCTCTTGCTTTCTCACCAAAGATTGCACGAAGAAGTCTTTCTTCTGCTGTAAGTTCTGTCTCTCCTTTTGGAGTTACTTTACCTACAAGAATATCTCCTGCACGAACCTCAGCACCAATTCTGATAATACCTCTTTCATCAAGATCTTTCAGTGCATCATCACCAACACCTGGAATATCTCTTGTGATTTCTTCTGGTCCTAATTTTGTATCACGCGCTTCTGCTTCGTATTCTTCAATATGAACAGATGTATATACATCATCTTGTACAAGTCTTTCACTTAAAAGTACAGCATCCTCGTAGTTGTAACCTTCCCATGTCATGAAACCAATCAATGGGTTCTTTCCAAGTGCCATTTCACCATTTGCAGTAGATGGTCCATCTGCAATAACCTGTCCTTTTTCTACACGTTCACCTTTATTAACGATTGGACGTTGATTGTAACATGTACTCTGGTTACTTCTTAAGAATTTTGTAAGCTTGTATGTCTTCTTTGTACCATCATCATGTTTAATTGTAATATCTGTTGATGTAGAACGTTCTACGATACCAGCTTCCTCAGCCACGACACACACACCAGAATCGACAGCTGCTTTTACTTCCATACCTGTACCAACAACTGGCGCTTCTGTTGTAAGAAGTGGCACTGCCTGACGCTGCATGTTTGATCCCATGAGCGCACGGTTCGCATCGTCGTTTTCAAGGAAAGGAATCATCGCTGTAGCTACAGAGAATACCATCTTTGGAGAAACGTCCATATAATCAAACTTGCTTCTCTCGTATTCCTGTGTTTCTTCACGATAACGACCAGAAACATTCTTACGAATGAAATGTCCTTCTTCGTCAAGTGCCTCATTGGCCTGTGCTACATGGTAGTTATCCTCTTCGTCTGCTGTCATATAAATAACTTCTTCTGTGACAACTGGATTCTCTGGGTTTGATTTATCAATTTTACGGTATGGTGCTTCAATAAAACCATACTGATTAATTCTAGCATAAGTTGCCAAAGAGTTGATAAGTCCGATGTTTGGACCTTCAGGAGTCTCAATTGGACACATTCTTCCATAGTGAGAATAGTGAACGTCTCGAACTTCGAATCCTGCACGATCTCTAGAAAGACCACCAGGTCCTAACGCTGACAGACGTCTTTTGTGAGTCAACTCACCAAGTGGGTTGTTCTGATCCATAAACTGTGACAACTGAGAAGAACCAAAGAATTCCTTCACTGCTGCAGTAACTGGTTTAATATTGATCAGTGACTGTGGTGAAATATTTTCTTGATCTTGTGTTGTCATTCTTTCACGAACAACTCTTTCAAGTCTTGATAAACCGATTCGATACTGGTTCTGAAGAAGTTCTCCAACCGCACGAATACGTCTGTTACCCAAGTGATCGATGTCATCGTCATTACCAATTCCATACTCAAGATGAATGTTATAGTTAATAGAAGCTAAAATATCTTCTTTTGTAATATGTTTTGGAATCAAATCGTGAATATCTCTGCGAATTAATGCTTTTAATTCCTCGATATCGCCTGCTGATTCTTCGATAATTCCTGCAAGTACTGGATAATATACCTGCTCTGTCACACCGACTTCTTCTGGATCTACATCTACAACTGCATCAAGATCTACCATCATATTAGAAAGAATCTTGATATTGCGTTCTTCTTCTCCCTCTACCCATAAATATGGAACTCCGGCATTCTGAATTTCGCTTGCAATTGCTCTTGTAATTTTTGTACCTGCTTCTGCAACGATCTCACCTGTTGCAGTGTTTACAACATCTTCTGCAAGAATGCGACCTGCTACACGATTTTTAAGCGCAAGTTTCTTATTGAATTTATAACGTCCAACTTTTGCAAGATCATAACGTCTTGGGTCAAAGAACATACTTGTGATAAGACTCTCTGCACTTTCTACTGCAAGTGGTTCCCCTGGACGAATTTTCTTATATAACTCCAATAAACCTTCGTGATAATTCTCAGCTGTGTCTTTTCCAAAACTTGCAAGAATCTTTGGCTCTTCCCCAAATAACTCTATAATCTCTGCATTTGTTCCAATACCAAGTGCACGGATTAAAACTGTGATTGGTACTTTTCTTGTTCTATCTACACGAACGTAAAAAACATCATTGGAGTCAGTTTCGTATTCCAGCCATGCACCACGGTTTGGAATAACAGTTGATGAATAAAGTTTTTTACCAAGCTTATCGTGTGCGATTCCGTAGTAAATACCAGGAGAACGTACCAGCTGGCTGACAATAACACGCTCTGCACCATTGATTACAAAGGTACCTGTCTTTGTCATAATTGGAAGATCTCCCATAAAGATCTCATGTTCATTGATTTCATCATTATCTTTGTTGTGAAGTCTTACTTTGACTTTCAACGGTGCTGCATAAGTTGCATCACGCTCTTTACACTCTTCGATGGTGTATT
>JARHYE010000056.1 GCA_029258605.1 Ruminococcus sp. | reverse complement strand
TGAAATGTCATTTTCATTATCCATACACCTCCCTTTGATCTAAGATACTTATTATAAAGTATTTACAATAATTCTTATTGATGGTCTTATACCTATATTGATAGAAAGACACTACGTTTCATTATATGCAAAAAGCCTAGTTAAGTCAAGCAGTTCCTTTCATTTTTACAGCGTTTTTTAAGTAATCAACAATTTCCTACGCAAAACAAGTTTTATCCACAAAATGTGAATAAATATTTTTATTATGTGGATAACCTGTTGATAACCACTGTATAACTATGGAACATTGTGTTAATTATTCACAAAAAATGGCTTTTAACCAGTATTTTTAGCCTGTTGATAATGTTGATAAAGTTATAAACCTATTTTTGATTGCTTATGTAAACGATTTGATGTAAAATGTAGGAGAGATATTGTACCCTAATATCTCTATATTACGTTGATTAGGAGTTAGATTGATGAACATTGTAGAAGAGAAGTGGGATCAGATCCTGGGCAAGATGAAGTTAGAATACTGCTCGTCCAATATCGCATACAATACATGGATCCATCCACTTACCATTTATGAAGTTACCGATGATACGGTATACATACTTGTAAAATTAAAAGCAAGTTTGGAGCATATTGAAGAAAAATATATGCTTCCTTTCAAAGTATGCATAGCAGAAGTAACAGGAAAAGAATATGAAGTTTCCTTTGTTACAGAAGATAATATTGTTATTCAAGAGAAAAAAGACACTGTTAATAAGAAAATAAAGTCAAATGCGTTATTTGCGGATGCGAATTTAAATCCGAAATATACATTTGATACTTTTGTTGTAGGTAATAATAACAATTTTGCCCATGCAGCTTCCCTTGCTGTGGCTGAATCTCCAGGTGAAATTTATAATCCACTCTTCATATATGGAGGGGTAGGACTTGGAAAAACCCACCTTATGCATTCAGTTGCCCACTTTATTCTTGAGAAAGATCCTTCCAAGAAAGTTCTGTATGTAACAAGTGAAACTTTTACGAATGAATTGATCGATGCCCTGAAAGTAGGTAAAACAGGTAATGAATTGGCTATGACCACATTCCGTGAAAAGTACAGAAATATTGACGTACTTCTTATTGATGATATTCAATTCATTATTGGAAAAGAAAGTACACAGGAAGAATTTTTCCACACATTTAATCATCTTCATGTTTCAGGAAAACAGATTATTATCTCTAGTGATAAGCCACCAAAAGATATTGAGACTCTTGAGGCCAGACTCCGTACACGTTTTGAATGGGGTCTTATTGCTGATATCTCTTCTCCTGATTATGAGACAAGAATGGCAATCTTAAAGAAGAAAGAAGAATTAGATGGATTAGAAAAATATCATATTCCAGACGAAGTTCTTCAATATATAGCAAATAACATCAAATCTAACATCCGTGAACTTGAAGGTTCACTTAACAAATTGATTGCTCTATCAAACTTGGAAAAGAAACCTATAGATATTGCACTTGCCGCAGAAGCTTTAAAAGATATGATTTCTCCTGATAATACAAGAGAAATTACCCCAGAACTTATTATGGACGTTGTTTCCGAACATTTTAATATTCCAGTTGCCGAATTAAAAGGTAAAAAACGAAACGTGGAGATTGTTCTGCCACGTCAGATTGTAATGTATCTTTGTCGTACCATGACAGATACTGCCCTAAAAACAATTGGAATCATCCTTGGCGGTAAGGATCATGCTTCTGTAAGTCATGGTGTCAAAAAAATAGAACATGATATTAAAGTAAATGAAGCTTTAAACAACACTGTTAACATTATTAAGAAGAAAATCAACCCTATTTAGTGGATAATTCTTTTTCTTTTGAACCGTTTATCCACACATCAAAATTTAAATTTTACACTTAAATTTCTTGTGAAGCCCCTATTTTCAAGGCTTTGCGGGCTTTTTTAAGTGCATCTTTGCTATGTGAATAACCTTTGGATAACCATGTGGAAACACTGTGAATTGAAGGTGGATTAAAAATTTTGAAATTTTAAGCCTAATTTTTATCCCCCTTTTTTCCCAACATCTTTCCCTCGATTTCAACATAGTTATCAATACCAACAAAGCCTTGATTTTCAAGGGCTGGAAGGACTTATCAACTTATCCACAGCCCCTACGGCGGATACGGCGGAAAACTTTCTCTTAAAAATTAATCTTTTCCACCGAAAAAAAGATATTCACATTCCAGACTGAAAGGAGTTTAACGACACATGAAAATAATCTGTTCGAAATCAGATCTTGTAAAAGGAGTTAGCATTGTTTCAAAAGCTGTTCCTTCAAAAACAACAATGCCTATACTGGAATGTATTCTAGTTGACGCATCTACTGACTTTATTAAGTTCACAGCCAATGACATGGAACTAGGAATTGAAACAACCATAGAAGGTGAGATCATTGAACGTGGTATTATCGCCTTAAATGCAAAAATCTTTTCAGAGATTGTAAGAAAACTTCCTGATAACGAAGTAACTATTGAGACTACTCCTGAAAACCAAACACTCATTACATGTGAAAAATCTAAATTTAATATTGCATCTCAATCAGGGGAAGATTTTTCATATCTTCCTGTTGTAGAAAAGGATGATTTTATAACTGTCTCAGAATTTACCTTAAAAGAGGTGATTCGTCAGACAATTTTCTCTATTGCCGATAAAGATACAAATGCAATGATGACAGGAGAACTTTTTGAGATCAAAGATAATATGCTAAAAGTGGTATCTCTAGATGGCCATAGAATCTCAATTCGTAAGATTGAGTTAAAAAATAATTATCCAGAGAAGAAAGTCATTGTTCCTGGAAAGACTTTACAGGAAATCAGCAAAATTATTGGTGGAGAAGCAAAATCAGAAGTAGATATTTCATTTACAAAAAATCATATTGTTTTTGAATTTGACAGAACCGTTGTTGTTTCTCGTTTGATCGAAGGGGATTACTTTAAAATTGATCAGATGCTTTCTAGCGATTATGAGACAAAAGTTACGATCAACAAAAAAGAACTTTTGGATTGTATTGATCGTGCAACATTGTTGATCAAAGAAGGAGATAAAAAACCAGTTATCATTGATATTCAGGATGAGTCTATTAAATTAAAAATCAAAACCCAGGTTGGTTCTATGGATGCTGAAATTATTTGCACCAAAGAAGGAAAAGACCTTCTGATCGGATTTAACCCAAGATTTTTAATTGATGCATTAAGAGTAATTGACGATGAAGAAGTGAATTTATATTTCATGAATGCAAAAGCTCCATGTTTTATCAAAGATGATAATCAGAGTTACATTTATCTGATTCTTCCTGTTAATTTCAATGCGATTGCTTAGAGGAGGAAAAAAATGGAAACAATAAAATTAAGAGAAACGGATGAATTTATTAAACTTGGTCAGGCATTGAAGTTTGCGGGCCTTGTTGAATCTGGAGTTATGGCCAAAGACGTCATTCAAGACGGAATGGTTTCTGTAAATGGAGAAATCGATACACGTAGAGGAAGAAAATTATATGCCGGAGATATTGTACAATTCGAAGGTCAGGAAATAAAAATTGAAAAATAGTCTGAAAACGTGTAGAATAGTTAAGGATTGAGGTAACATTTACTATGGTGATTAAGTCTTTAAAATTAAAAAATTATAGAAATTACGAATTTCTGGATGTGACCTTTGATCCAAAGACGAATATTCTATATGGCGATAATGCACAAGGAAAGACAAATATTCTTGAGGCTTTGTACTTGTCCGGAACTACGAAATCCCATAGGGGGACAAAAGATCGGGACATGATTCGATTTTCCTGTGAGGAATCACATCTTGAAACTGTGATAGAAAAACGTGGGACAGAATTCCAAATTGATATGCATTTAAAGAAAAATAGTCCGAAAGGAATTGCGATTAACAAAATTCCAATCAGAAAAGCTGCAGATTTATTTGGAATGATCCACTTTGTTTTTTTTTCACCGGAAGATCTAAATATCATAAAAGATGGACCATCTGGGAGAAGACGGTTCGTGGATCTTGAATTGTCACAGCTAGATAAAGTATATCTTAGCAATCTGTCAAATTATAACAGAGTCATTAATCAGAGAAATTCTCTTTTAAAGAATATCGGAAACCAAAGGGAACTTATGGAAACTTTGGATATATGGGATCTGCAACTTGCAGAGTATGGAAATAAAGTGATAGAGACGAGAGAAAACTTTCTCAAAAAAATTAATACGATTATTTCAGACATCCATTACAAACTTACGGGAGGGAGAGAACGAATCTCTCTGACGTATGAAAAAAGCAATGGTCAGTTATCGTTGGAACAGGCTTTAAAGAAAAACAGGGAAAGAGATATCCGCATGAAGAGTACTTCAGTTGGACCTCATAGGGATGATATCTGTTTTATGTCTGGGACACTGGACATTCGAAAATTTGGTTCCCAAGGTCAACAAAGGACTGCGGCTCTTTCGCTAAAACTTTCCGAGATTGAGCTTGTGAAAGAATTAATCAAAGATACGCCTGTATTATTATTAGATGATGTTTTATCGGAGTTAGATAAGCATAGACAAAACTATCTTTTAGATAGCATTCATGATATCCAGACTGTGATCACTTGTACAGGACTGGATGAATTTGTAAATAATAGATTCTCTATCAACAAAATTTTCCACGTAAAAAATGGACAGGTAGCAAAAGAAAATTAGGAGGTTTTTACATGGGTGCAACAGATACAGAATTTGATGCCGAGTATGGTGCGGATCAAATCCAAATATTAGAGGGACTGGAAGCAGTCAGGAAAAGACCAGGTATGTACATCGGCAGCACATCATCCAGAGGTCTTCATCATTTGGTTTATGAAATCGTAGACAATGCAGTAGATGAGGCATTGGCCGGTTATTGTGATACAATCAATGTAAATATTAACAGTGATAATTCAATTACTGTTATAGATAATGGACGTGGAATACCAGTTGGTATGAATACAAAAGCAGGATTACCTGCAGTTGAAGTCGTATTTACGATCCTTCATGCTGGTGGTAAATTTGGCGGTGGAGGATATAAAGTTTCCGGAGGACTTCATGGAGTTGGAGCCTCAGTTGTTAATGCTCTTTCTGTTTGGTTGGAAGTTGAGATTTACAACAAAGGAAATGTCTATATGCAAAGATATGAAAGAGGTAAAGTGGTTCAAAAGTTAACTGTGATTGATCACTGCGATTTGGAAAAAACAGGTACAAAAGTAACGTTTCTTCCAGATCATGAGATCTTTGACGAGACCGTTTTTGACTATGATATCTTAAAACAACGTTTCCGCGAGATGGCATTCTTAACAAAGGGACTTAAAATCGTATTAACTGATTTTAGGGAAGAGGAACCAAAAGAAAAAGTATTCCACTATGAAGGTGGAATCAAAGAGTTTGTCACATATCTCAACAGAAGCAAAACTCCATTGTATGATAAAATCATATATTGTGAAGGGGTTAAAGATGGTGTAGTTGTTGAAGTTGCAATGCAGCACAATGATTCTTACAGCGACAATACGTATGGATTTGTAAATAATATTACTACTCCAGAAGGGGGAACTCATGTCGTAGGATTTCGAAATGCATTAACAAAAACCTTTAATGATTATGCAAGAAAAAATAAATTATTAAAGGACAATGAGCCAAACCTTACAGGAGAAGATATTAGAGAAGGTCTTACAGCAATCATCAGTGTAAAAATTGAGGATCCACAGTTTGAGGGTCAGACAAAACAGAAATTAGGAAATAGTGAAGCAAGAGGTGCGGTTGATAATATTGTCAGCACACAGCTTGAAATTTTCTTAGAGCAAAATCCAGCGGTAGCTAAGATTACAGTTGAAAAATCTGTACTTTCACAAAGAGCTAGAGAAGCTGCGAGAAAAGCAAGAGATCTTACAAGGAGAAAATCTGGTCTTGATGGCGGCGGGCTTCCAGGAAAACTTTCTGACTGTTCAGATAAACATGCAGAAAATTGTGAAATTTATATCGTTGAGGGTGATTCTGCCGGAGGATCTGCAAAGATGGCACGTGATCGTAAGACACAGGCAATTCTCCCACTTCGTGGTAAAATTTTAAATGTGGAGAAGGCCAGACTTGATAAAATCTACGGAAATGCAGAAATTAAAGCCATGATCACTGCATTTGGAACAGGGATTCAGGATGATTTTGATATTTCAAAATTAAGATATCACAAGATTATTATTATGACAGATGCCGATGTTGATGGTGCTCATATTAGTACGTTACTGTTGACATTTTTATATCGTTTTATGCCAGAGCTCATAAAAGAAGGACATGTATATCTGGCACAGCCACCACTTTATAAGCTTGAAAAGAATAAAAAAGTTTGGTATGCATACAGTGATGAAGAATTGAATTCTATTCTAAGTGAAGTTGGAAGAGATGGAAATAATAAGATCCAGCGCTATAAAGGTCTTGGAGAAATGGATGCTGACCAGTTGTGGGAAACAACAATGGATCCAGAAAACCGAATTCTTTTAAAAGTATCTATGGATGAGGAAAGTTCTTCGGAACTTGATCTTACATTCACAACTTTAATGGGTGACAAAGTAGAGCCAAGACGAGAGTTCATCGAAGAAAATGCGAAGTATGTAAAAAATCTTGATATATAATTAATGGATGATCTTTGGAGAAGTAGCAGGAAAGGATGTAAAAATGGAAGACAATATTTTTGATAAAGTCCATGAAGTTGACTTGAAAAAGACAATGGAAGATTCTTATATCTCTTATGCCATGAGCGTTATTGCGTCTCGTGCACTTCCAGATGTAAGAGATGGATTAAAACCAGTACAAAGAAGAATCCTATATTCCATGATAGAATTAAATAATGGACCAGATAAGCCACATAGAAAATGTGCGCGTATCGTCGGAGATACCATGGGTAAATATCATCCACATGGTGATAGTTCAATTTATGGGGCATTGGTAAATATGGGCCAGGAATGGTCTACGAGATATCCATTGGTAGATGGACATGGAAACTTTGGATCAATTGACGGCGATGGAGCAGCCGCTATGCGTTATACAGAGGCGCGTTTAAGTAAAATTTCCATGGAAATGACAGCTGATATTAATAAAAATACAGTTGATTTTGCTCCAAACTTTGATGAAACAGAGAAAGAACCAGTTGTTCTTCCGGCAAGATTTCCAAATCTTCTTGTAAATGGTACTTCAGGAATTGCGGTAGGTATGGCAACAAATATTCCACCACACAATTTACGTGAAGTAATTCAGGCAGTGGTAAAAATCATTGATGATCAGATTGAAGAAAATGGAGATACTACTATTGAAGATCTTCTTGAAATTATAAAAGGACCTGATTTCCCTACTGGAGCAGAGATTTTGGGAACAAGAGGAATCGAAGAAGCCTACCGCACGGGACGTGGTAAAATCCGTGTTCGTGCTGTTTCTGATATTGAGCCAATGGCAAATGGAAAAAACAGAATTGTTGTAACAGAATTGCCATACATGGTAAATAAAGCAAGATTAATCGAAAAGATTTTTGAACTTGTCAAAGATAAAAAAATTGATGGAATCACAGAAATTGCAGACCACTCAAGTCGTGAAGGAATGCGTATTTGCATTGAACTTCGACGTGATGTAAACCCAAATGTAATTTTGAATCAACTTTACAAACATACCCAGTTGCAAGATACATTCGGTGTAATTATGCTTGCACTTGTGAATAACGAGCCAAAAGTTATGAATCTTCTCGAGATTTTAAATTATTATTTAAAACATCAAGAAGAGGTTATTACTAGAAGAACACAATATGAATTAAATAAAGCAGAAGAACGTGCTCACATTTTACAAGGACTTTTGATCGCATTAGATCACATTGATGAAGTGATCAAAATTATTCGTGGTTCAAAGACGGTACAAATTGCAAAACAAGAATTGATGTCTCGATTTGAACTTTCAGATGCACAAGCTCAAGCTATTGTAGACATGCGACTTCGAGCTCTTACCGGATTGGAAAGAGAAAAACTTGAAAAAGAATATGCTGAGCTCATGAAAAAAATTGGAGAGTTGAAGGCAATTCTTGCGGATCGTAAACTTCTTCTTGGAGTAATCAAAGAAGAAATTTTGATTATTGCTGAAAAATTTGGTGATGAGAGAAGAACAAAAATAGGATTCGATGAATTTGATATTTCCATGGAAGATTTAATTCCAAGACAGAATGTTGTAATTACTATGACAAAATTAGGATATATTAAACGAATGACTGTTGATACTTTTAAGAGCCAAAACCGTGGTGGAAAAGGAATTAAAGGAATGCAGACCATTGATGAGGACTACATTGAAGAATTATTTGTTACATCCACACACCATTATATTATGTTCTTTACGAATACAGGACGAGTATATCGTCTGAAGGGATATGAAATTCCAGAAGCTAGTAGAACAGCAAGAGGAACAGCAATTATTAACCTTCTTCAGCTTATGCCAGATGAAAAGATCACAGCTATGATTCCAATTCAGGAATATGAAGATGGAAAATATTTGTTTATGGCAACGGAAAAAGGATTGGTAAAGAAAACACCAATTCGTGACTATGCAAATGTAAGAAAGACAGGTCTTGCAGCGATCACACTCCGTGAAGATGATAAGCTAATTGAAGTAAAGATTACAGAAGAAAACGAAGAAATTCTTCTTGCAACAAAATATGGACAATGCATTCGTTTCCATGAAAAAGATGTCAGAGCAACAGGAAGAACATCTATGGGAGTTCGTGGAATGAACTTAAGTGATGGAGATGAAGTCATCGCAATGCAGATTAATACCCAAGGAAAAGAACTCCTTATTGTATCTGAAAAGGGGATGGGAAAACGTACGGATATGAGTGAGTTTACAGCTCAAAACCGTGGAGGTAAAGGAGTAAAATGCTATAAGATTACCGAAAAAACAGGAAATGTTGTAGGTATGAAAGCTGTAGAAGAAGACAATGAAGTTATGATTATTAATACACAAGGTATTATTATTCGAATGCAGTGTTCTGATATTTCTATTCTTGGCAGAATTACTTCTGGAGTAAAATTAATAAATCTCCCAGAAGGAGAGACTGTTGCAAGTGTTGCAAAAGTTAGAAAAGCTTCCGCTGAAATTGATGGCGAACAGGTAGAAATATCTGAAGATGAAGAGAAATAAAGAAAGATAGAGAAGGGTCGCAATTTTTATTGCGACTCTTTTTTTAGAAAGGTTCGGAAGAAGATCCTTTTGTATTGTAAAAATGGAAATTTTGCAATATACTTAAGGCTATACAATACGAGAAAATGGAGGATCAAGCATGTCAAAAAAACAAATTGGTGGGCTTATTATAGCAGTAGTTTTGTTTATTGTTACAGGGGTAACAAGTGTATTTACAAATGCGGCAGTTAAAAAAGCATTTATGCCGAATTTAGAGGAAACAGTGCTTCATACAAAAGAGCAAAGTACGCCGACAGAAAATTATATTGCGGTTGTTCCAATTACAGGTACAATCGAAGCACAAAAAGAAGAGTCTGTTTTCGAAATATCACAAGGTTATCAACATCAGACCATTCTTGATTTTGTAGATCAATTAATGGACGATCCTTATAATCAAGGTATACTTTTATATTTAGATACGCCAGGCGGAGCAGTGTATGAAAGTGATGAATTATATTTAAAATTGGAACAATATAAAGAAATGACGGGGAGAAAGATTTGGAGTTACATGTCACATGTAGCAGCATCTGGCGGATATTACATTTCTATGAGTTCTGATAAAATTTATGCTAATAGAAATACCATTACAGGATCGATTGGAGTTATTATTTCAGGAGTGGATATGTCGGGACTTTATGAAAAACTAGGAATTCGATACTATAGTGCCACAAGTGGAGATTATAAAGACAGTTCTAAGATGAATGACAATCAGCTGCAAATCCTCCAAGGAATGGTAGATGAAACATATGAACAGTTTGTTGGTGTTGTATCCAAAGGTAGAAATATGCCAGAAGAAGAGGTAAAAAAATTAGCTGATGGAAGAATATATACCGCAGCACAAGCAAAAGAAAAGAATTTAATTGATGAAATTGCTTCCTATGAAGATGTTACAGCACAAATGGGCCAAGAATTAGGAGCAACTGAATTTTTTGAAATGGAAA
>JARHYE010000109.1 GCA_029258605.1 Ruminococcus sp. | reverse complement strand
GAATAGATCAAAGTAAGATAAGAAATTTTTGCATTATTGCACATATAGATCACGGAAAATCTACACTTGCTGACCGTATTATAGAAAAAACAGGCTTATTGACGAGCAGAGAGATGCAGTCCCAGGTTTTGGATAATATGGACTTAGAGCGAGAACGTGGAATTACAATTAAAGCACAGACTGTACGTACCGTGTACAAAGCAAAAGATGGGGAAGAATACATCTTTAACCTGATTGATACACCAGGACATGTGGATTTTAACTACGAAGTTTCCAGAAGCTTGGCAGCATGTGATGGAGCGATTTTGGTTGTGGATGCAGCTCAAGGAGTAGAAGCGCAGACACTTGCAAATGTATATCTTGCACTAGATCATGATCTGGATGTGATGCCAGTTATCAATAAAATTGATCTTCCAAGTGCGGATGCTCCACGTGTCATCGAAGAAATTGAGGATGTGATTGGCATAGAAGCAGAAGATGCGCCACTTATTTCGGCAAAAACAGGTTTAAATGTGGATGACGTATTGGAGCAGATTGTAAAGAAGATTCCAGCTCCTACAGGAGATGAACAAGCTCCTTTGAAGGCATTGATTTTTGACTCTCTTTACGATTCTTACAAAGGGGTCATTGTTTTTTGTAGAATCAAAGAAGGAAAAGTAAAGAAAGGCACAAAAATCCGAATGATGGCTACAGGTGCTCAGGCAGATGTAGTGGAAGTTGGTTATTTTGGAGCAGGACAGTTTATTCCATGTGAGGAATTAAGCGCTGGAATGGTTGGTTACATTACGGCCAGCCTAAAAAATGTAAAAGACACACGTGTAGGTGATACGGTGACGGATGCACAGCGTCCATGTGCAGAACCGCTTCCAGGATATAAAAAGGTAAACCCTATGGTTTATTGTGGTTTGTATCCAGCAGACGGAGCAAAATATCCAGATTTAAGGGATGCGTTGGAAAAACTTCAGTTAAATGATGCAGCGCTTCAGTTTGAGGCAGAAACATCGGTTGCACTTGGGTTTGGATTTCGATGTGGATTCTTAGGGTTACTCCATTTGGAAATTATTCAGGAGCGTTTAGAGAGAGAATACAACCTAGATCTTGTAACGACTGCACCAAGTGTTATCTATAAAGTACACAAGACAAATGGGGAAGTGATCGATCTTACCAATCCTACCAATCTTCCAGATCCGGCAGAGATTGACTACATGGAAGAACCAATGGTAAAAGCAGAAATTATGGTGACTAGCGAGTTCATTGGTGCCATTATGGAACTTTGCCAGGAACGTAGAGGAGAATACCAAGGACTAGATTATATAGAGGCAAATCGTGCAGTACTTCATTACCATCTTCCTTTAAACGAAATTATTTATGATTTCTTTGATGCGTTAAAATCACGTTCTAGAGGATATGCTTCCTTTGATTATGAAATGTTGGGATATGTACAGTCTGAACTTGTGAAACTTGATATTTTAATCAATAAAGAAGAAGTAGATGCCTTATCCTTCATTGTTCATAGTGGCACAGCATACGAGCGTGGAAGAAAAATGTGTGAAAAATTAAAAGAAGAAATTCCAAGACAGCTTTTTGAAATTCCAATTCAGGCAGCAGTAGGAAGCAAGATCATTGCCAGAGAAACCGTACGTGCAATGAGAAAAGATGTCCTTGCAAAATGTTACGGTGGAGATATTTCACGTAAAAAGAAACTGTTGGAAAAACAGAAAGAAGGAAAGAAACGTATGCGCCAGGTCGGCAGCGTAGAGATTCCTCAAAAGGCATTCATGAGCGTATTAAAATTAGATGATAAATAAATGAAAGCTCCGGGGAAGAATCCCCGGACTTTTTTATAGGATAGGAAAGGAGCAAATTTTGAAGAAGCAACTAGAACTATATATTCATATTCCATTTTGTGTAAGAAAATGTGAATATTGTGATTTTTTGTCTGGTCCTGCAAGTGCAGCAGAGCGAAGTCGATATGTACAATCTTTAATCGAAGAGATTTATGAGATGGGACAGGAATATACAAAAGCGTACGAGGTATCGACGATCTTTATAGGCGGTGGAACTCCTTCTATATTAGAAGAAACACAAATTAAGAGTATTGGAGAAGCAATAAAAAATAGTTTTACAATAGTAGAGGATGCGGAAGTTACGATGGAAATTAACCCAGGTACCGTAAATCTTTCCAAACTTCGTTCCATCAAAGAGGCTGGAATCAATCGATTGAGCATTGGGCTTCAATCCACAGATGATACGGAATTAAAAATGTTAGGAAGAATTCATACCTTTGACACATTTTTGGAAACTTATAAAATGGCCAGAGAAGTTGGATTTGGCAACATTAACGTAGATCTTATTTCTGCGATTCCAGGTCAAACATTAGAAAGCTGGGAAAAAACACTACATACAGTTGCATCCTTAAATCCTGAGCATATCTCGGCATATAGCCTGATAATCGAAGAAGGAACTTCGTTTTATGAAAAATATACAGAGGATGGAAAAAAGAAGCAAAAAGATGTAGTGGAGCTTCCAGATGAGGATACAGAACGACAAATATACCAGATCACAGAAACACTGTTACAAAAATATGGATATCATAGGTATGAAATTTCAAATTATGCAAAGAATGGATTTGAGTGCAGGCATAATCTTGGCTATTGGGA
>JARHYE010000106.1 GCA_029258605.1 Ruminococcus sp. | reverse complement strand
TTTGCTTCTTCCGGAATTGGAGCTGGTCCGTGGTTCGCACCTTGTGCTACTGGACACATCATTTCTACTTCATGTGAATAAATCATGTTAAAACTCCTTTCAAATATGAATGTTATTCTTCCTAAGGACGTATGATAATATTTTAACGCCCATATATTTTCTATTTTCTCATAAATGACAAGATTCGTCAATTGTAAGTTTATACAAGTTTTTGTTGGTTTTTATACAAAATATTTATTGAATCATTTTTAGTGCCAATTCTAGCGCTTTTGCAACACTTTTCTCACGCACCTCTTGACGAGATCCTGTAAATACATTTTTTAAAATTTCAGTCTTTCCTAAAACAGTACATGCTATGTATACCAAACCGACTGGTTTTTCACTTGTGCCGCCACCTGGCCCTGCGATTCCCGTGGTACTAAGTGCCACTTCTGCTCCCGCGACTTTGGCTGCGCCTTCTGCCATCTCTCGTGCTGTATCTCTACTTACTGCACCATATTTTTCAAGTGTTTGTGAAGAAACATGAACCAATCTTTCTTTTGCTTCATTGGAGTATGTAATATATCCTTCCTGAAAAACATCTGAAGCTCCCTTAGCATTTACAATTTTCCCCGCAAGCAGCCCGCCTGTACAAGATTCTACCGTTGTAATCGTAAAATTCTTCTCTTTTAGTCGTGCTACTAAAATTTCTTCTATCGTCTTTGTTTTTGGCAGATTCTCCTGACACATTTTACATGCCCCCTTGTGTAAGCACTTGTTTGTTTTTATAAATATAGTCAAACAATGAAATAATTGTAAGTGCAAGTGCGATGACAATCAAACACTTTCCAATAAAATCAAATACACCACCAAGATCCATAATTAATACAATAATCATAGCCATCTGGAAAACTGTTTTAAATTTTCCCCAGTAACTTGCTGCAATGACAACTCCATTGTCTGATGCAACAAGACGGAATCCGCTGATAATAAATTCTCTGGCAATAATAATAATTACGATCCATGCTGGAAGTTTTTCCATTTCAACAAGGCAAATCATTGCCGAACATACAAGAAGTTTATCTGCCAGTGGATCCATAAATTTCCCAAAATTGGTAACAAGATTGTATTTTCTAGCAATATTTCCATCCAAAAAATCAGTAAAACTTGCCACCACAAAAAGGGTAAGTGCAATCCACTTGTTCGCTTCACCTCCAATATTGGTAAGCATGAACAACACAAAAAATGGAACCATTATTACTCTTAAAATCGTAAGTTTGTTTGGTAAATTCATGATATGATCCCTCCTATCAAATCATAATCTGTTGCCCCTGTCACTTTAACTTTTACAAAATCGCCCGACATGAGTTCCACATCTGCATTTACAAAAATTAATCCATCTACATTTGGAGCATCCTTATACGTTCTTCCAACATATGCATTTTCATCTGCAACTTTTCCTTCGATCATCACCAAAACTTCTTTTCCAATCATTTCTTCGGCTTTGTCAAATGCAACTTCCTGCTGAAGTTCCATCAGTTCTGCCTGACGATCTAATTTGACTTCTTCCTCAATTTGACCTTCCATTGTTGCAGCTGGTGTATCCTCCTCTGCAGAATAGGTAAACACTCCCAATCTGTCAAATTCCATCTCATCTACAAATTCCATCAATTCTTCATGCTGTTCCTGTGTCTCTCCAGGGAAACCAGTAATAAGCGTCGTACGAAGACAAATATCTGGAATTTCTCTACGAAGTTTTTCAATAATATCAATCAATTCCTGCTTGGAAGTTCTTCTTCCCATTCGTTTTAATATAGCATCACTTGCATGCTGAATTGGTAAATCAAGGTAATGACAAATTTTAGGTTCTTCCTTCATCACATCAATTAATTCATCTGTAATTTCTTCTGGATAACAGTACAAGATTCGTATCCAGCGAATCCCCTCTATTTTACATAATTCTTTCAATAGTTTATGCAAACTTTTTTCTCCGTACAAATCCTTTCCATATACAGTCGTTTCTTGTGCAACAAGAATCAGTTCTTTTACCCCTTGCTCTGATAGATAAGTTGCCTCTTGTATCAATTGTTCCATCGGTACACTTCTAAAGTTTCCTCTGACTTTTGGAATAATACAGTAGGTACAATGTTTATCGCATCCTTCTGCAATCTTTAGATACGCAAAATGTCCTCCTGTAGTAATCAGGCGATCTGCTTCCACTTGAGGCAGAGCCTGCAAATCTGACATCACAACAGATCCATTTCCCTCGAGTGCTTCTTCAACTGCTTCTACAATTTTATCATAAGAAGAGGTTCCAAGTACCGCATCTACTTCTGGAATTTCATCTATAATTTCTTGACGATATCTTTGTGCCAGACATCCTGTAACGATCAAGGCTTTTAACTTTCCTGTCTTCTTATATTCTGCCATATCCAGGATGCTTTGAATACTTTCTTCTTTCGCATCCTGAATAAAGCAACACGAGTTAATAATAATTACATCTGCCTGTGATTCATCATCGATCATTGACCACCCTCGTTTTGCAAGAAGGCCAAGCATCTTCTCTGTATCAACAAGATTCTTATCACAGCCGAGTGAAATAAATAATATCTTCATATATTCTCCCAAAAATAAAGGCAGACCTCCCATTTTAAGGGCATATCTGCCATCCTTTCTTCTCTATTCTTCTACGTTATCCGCTACAATTTTAAGCTTTCCTTGATTTAATTCATCAATTGCAATTGAAAGCGATTTTTGTCCCTCTTTTGTCTCAACAAGTGGTTCTGCATGATCAATGAGTTGTCTTGCTCTTTTTGCTGTAGCCATAATAATAGAATAACGGCTATTTACTACTTTAGTAGCTCCCTCCTCTAAATCTTGATTCACCACTTCCATTAATTCTGTGTAAGATGGATGTAACATATTTTATTTTTCTCCTTTCAACTCTTTTTGGATTTTTTCCATAAATTCTAAATTGCGCATGCATCTTCGATGCTCACATCTTATAATACTATGCATTTCTTCTACGCATTCATCAAGTCTGTCATTGATCACCAGGTAATCATATTGATGCATGCCTTCTGCTTCTTCTGTTGCACGCCCCATTCTAGACTCGATTACTTCCATAGTTTCTGTTCCGCGACCTACCAGTCGTCTTTTCAGTTCGTTAGCATCTGGTGGGGTAACAAATAAAAGAAGCGTATCTGGGAATGCTTTCTTTACTTTCAAAGCACCTTGTATTTCAATTTCCAAGATCACGTCTTTTCCTTCTGCCAGATGTTTCTCTACATATTCTTTTGGAGTACCATAATAGTTCTCCACGTACTTAGCATACTCTATCAATTCATCTTTCGCAATCATTTTTTCAAATTCTTCTTTTGTTCGAAAGAAATATTCTCTTCCATCCACTTCTCCTTCACGAGGATTGCGTGTAGTGGCTGATACGGAAAGAGCGTAATTGTCCGGATATCTTTTCACTAGTTCTTTCATGATTGTCCCTTTTCCTGATCCGGAAAATCCTGACACAACAATTAGTATTCCTCTGTCTTTCATCTTCTTCTTCCTTCTATTCTATATTTTGAATTTGTTCCCGTACTTTTTCAATTTCTGTTTTTAATCCAATGGCATAATTTGACACTTCTATATCATTCGCCTTTGAAAGAATGGTATTTGCTTCTCTATTCATCTCTTGTGCAATAAAATCAAGTTTACGACCAATTCCATCTTTCTCCTCAAAGGTATCCCTCATGTGATGAATATGGCTTCTAAGTCGTACAACTTCTTCATCTGTACAAATCTTATCAGCGTATAAAATCACTTCGGCTGCCATACGGCTCTCATCAATCTGTGTGTTGCCCAAAAGTTCTGAAACCTTTTCCTGAAGCTTTGCCCGATATTCTGAAACAATAAGTGGAGATCTTTCCTCTACACATGCAATAAGCTCTTCCATGCCAGATAGTTTATCCAAAATATCCTGTTTTAAGTGTTCTCCCTCTACGGTACGAGTAGAAACTAACTGTTCAAATGCACCTTCCAGTGCTTCTTTTAGGCCATTCCAAAGTTCCTCTTCATCCTCAACACGCTCATCCATAGTAAGAACTTCTGGAAAACGTGCCAGTGTGGAGACTCTGATATCTTGATCTAAGTGGAATTCTTGCTGAATCTGCTTAAACACTTTCATATATTCCGAAGCCAGTGTGGAGTTGTATTTCAGTGAATCCTCTCCCTCTGCTGTGTTTTCATATGTAATAAAAACATCGATTTTCCCTCTGTTTGCATACTGTTTTAACATATTTCGGATCGCAGTTTCAAAAAAATTAAATTTCTTTGGCATACGAATATTCAAATCTAAATATCTGTGATTTACACTCTTTAGCTCTACTGTAAATTTTCTAGAATCTTTTTGAATCTCGCATCGTCCAAAGCCTGTCATACTTTTAATCATGGCTGTTCATCCCTCTATTTTTATTTTCTTTCTAAAACATTATGGACAATTATACCTCGTTTCTTGCTTTTCGGTCAACACTTTGTTTTAGAATAATTTAATATGGCTGGCACTTCCGCCGTTGTATATTCTGTGTTACAATGGACTAGCATTTTATATTATTAATGAAAGGAAACATGATTATGGCTTTTGATGGAATTACGGTTGCCTGTTTGACACAGGAATTCAAAGAGATATTGTTAAATGGAAGGATTGCCAAAATAGCACAACCTGAAAATGACGAACTATTGCTGACCATTAAAACACCAGCAGGGCAAAAACGACTTTGCATCTCTGCAAGTGCCTCTCTTCCATTAATATACCTTACTGATACAAACAAACCAAGTCCTATGACTGCACCAAATTTTTGCATGCTTCTGCGAAAACATATTAGTAATGGACGAATTGTGGAAATTTCGCAACCAGGACTCGAGCGCATCATACATTTTACAATCGAACATCTTGACGAAATGGGAGATCTTTGTCGAAAAAAACTAATTGTCGAAATCATGGGGAAACATAGCAACATTATTTTCTGTAATGATGAAAACATGATTATCGACAGTATTAAGCACGTTTCGGCTCAGGTTAGTTCCGTACGTGAGGTTCTTCCGGGACGTAAGTATTTCATTCCAGATACGATGCATAAACTGGATCCACTTACTGTAACAGAAACTGACTTTATTCCTCTTATAAGAGAAAAAGCTTGTGATATTGGAAAAGCACTTTATACAAGTTTTACTGGTATTAGTCCGGTGATTGCACAGGAAATCTGCACCCTTGCTTGTGTAGATTCTTTTCTTCCGGGAAAGGAACTTTCCGAGGATCATTTGAAACATCTGTATAACCAATTTTCTATCTTTATATCTCGCATAAAGGCAGCTGATTTTCAACCTTGCATTTATTATTCTGGAACGGAGCCAAAAGAATTTTGCGCACTATCAATGACCTCTTTTCCAAATTATACTTCTCAAAGTTTCTCTCAGATGTCTGACGTGTTAAATATTTACTATTCTTCAAAAAATACGTTAACTCGTATTCGTCAAAAATCTGCGGATCTTCGTCACATTGTCCAGACAGCATTGGAACGAAACCGAAAAAAATACAACTTGCAAATCCACCAGCTAAAAGACACGGACGGAAGAGATAAATACAAAGTTTATGGTGAATTACTCCACACCTACGGGTACAACTTAAAAGAAGGCGCCAAAAGTTTAGAAGCACTGAACTACTACACCAATGAAATGATCACCATTCCATTGGATCAGACAAAATCGCCACAAGATAATGCCAAACGCTATTTTGACAAATACAACAAACAAAAAAGGACCTTTGAAGCCTTATCCAAGCTTGTTATGGAAACAAAAGAAGAGATTACCTACCTCGAATCAATTAGTGCTGCTCTCGATATTGCATTGTCAGAAGATGATCTTGCTCAAATCAAAGAAGAATTGATTCAAACAGGATATATGCGTAGAAAATATACAAAAAAGAAAGTTAAAATTTCAAATGCGCCTCTTCACTATATTTCTAGTGATGGTTTTCATATCTACGTTGGAAAAAACAACCTTCAGAACGAGGAGCTTACGTTCCATTTTGCGACTGGAAATGATTGGTGGTTTCACGCAAAAGATACTCCAGGCTCACATGTAATTGTCAAAACGGAAGGAAAAGAACTTCCAGACCATACTTTTGAAGAAGCCGGAAAACTTGCTGCATACTATTCAAAAGCAAGGGGCACTGAAAAAGTTGAAATCGACTATATTCAAAAAAAACATGTCAAAAAACCAAATGGTGGAAAACCTGGATTCGTTGTATATTATACAAATTACTCCATGATCATCGACAGTGATATTACCGGCATCAATGAAATTTAAAAAGCGATTCTTATTTTTATGAATTTTAATGTTGAAAAAGGTGATTTTTTGGTATATCATTATTTTGAAGATTTTTGACTAAAAACAAATAAATATTTTATATATGCCCGGTCTGGCATACAAGGAGGTTGTTTATGAGACATTTAATGAGCCCACTGGATTTATCTGTGGAAGAACTGGACGAAATTCTGCACCTTGCTCAGGATATCGAAGCACATCCAGCCAAATATGCACATGCATGTGAAGGAAAAACACTTGCTACTCTATTTTATGAGCCAAGTACACGTACAAGATTAAGTCATGAAGCAGCAATGCTCAAACTTGGTGGAAATATTATGGGATTTTCTTCTGCAAACTCTAGTTCTGCATCAAAAGGAGAAAGTGTTTCTGATACCATTCGTACCGTTTCATGCTATGCTGATATCTGTGCAATGCGTCACCCAAAAGAAGGTGCCCCTATGGTTGCTTGCCGTCACTCTTCTATTCCTGTTATTAATGCCGGAGATGGTGGACATCAACATCCAACTCAGACACTCACAGATCTTTTGACTATTTTAAATTTAAAAGGTCGTCTTAATAACATGACAATTGGTCTTTGCGGTGACTTAAAATTTGGTCGTACTGTTCACTCTTTAATCCATGCTCTTGTCCGTTATACTGGAATCAAATTTGTTCTCATTTCTCCTGAAGAATTAAAACTTCCAGATTACATTCGTAATGATGTTCTTGACAAAAAAAATGTTCCATATAAAGAAGTTGTTCGTCTTGAAGAAGCTCTTCCTGAACTCGACATTCTTTATATGACACGTGTTCAAAAAGAACGTTTCTTCAACGAAGAAGATTACGTTAGAATGAAAGACTTCTACATCCTTGACAAAGAAAAGATGGCTCTTGCTCCTGAAGATATGTTTGTTCTTCATCCACTTCCAAGAGTAAATGAAATCGCCGTAGAAGTTGACGACGATCCAAGAGCTGCTTATTTCAAACAAGTGCAGTATGGTGTATATGTGCGTATGGCACTGATCCTTACCCTGCTTAACATTCATGTAGATTAATTCAAAGGTTTTGAAACTTAATAAAAAAGAAAGAGGAATCATTATGGTTAAAAATACACTAAATGTAGGAAGTATCTCAGAAGGTTTTGTTCTTGATCATATTCAAGCTGGAAAAAGTATGGAAATTTACAAACACCTTCACTTAGATCAACTTGATTGCTGTGTCGCAATCATCAAAAATGCAAAAAGTAACAAAATGGGTAGAAAAGACATTATGAAAATTGAGTGTCCAATCGATTTCATGGATCTGGACATTTTAGGATTTATTGACCACACGATCACAGTCAACATTATCAAAGACGAAAAAGTAGTCGATAAAAAACGTCTTACTCTTCCGAAAGAAATTCGTAATGTGATTCGTTGCAAAAACCCACGTTGCATTACATCGATCGAACAGGGACTTGATCATGTATTCGTACTGACTGATGAAGAAACACAGACATATCGTTGTAAATATTGTGAAGAAAAATATTCTGGAAAAGTAAAATAAAGCATACAAAAAAGAGTTAGGAAATGTATGAGGTAATTCCTCAAAAACCTAACTCTTTTCTTATAATCATTTATAAAAAGTCAAGCAAAACGATAAGCCGGGTTATGTCATTGGACAATCATCTATCTAGACCTGATGTTACCACCAGGTTCAAGCGACCTACCTAAAGCGTGACGGGCCGCCACGTTGCTTTTTTTCGGTCTTGCTTCGGATGGGGTTTACATGTGCCCTCCTGGTTACCCACGAGGCGGTAGTCTCTTACACTGCCTTTCCACCCTTACCGGAAATACTTCCGGCGGTTTATTTCTGTTGCACTGGCCTTGGAGTCACCTCCACCGGACGTTATCCGGCATCCTGCCC
>JARHYE010000090.1 GCA_029258605.1 Ruminococcus sp. | reverse complement strand
GTGCTGTAACCGCTGCACCTTCGATACAAAGATGGGTATCTCTCCAATATCCGAATTTCTCGTCCAACCCTAAATATTCTCGCCCAATGTTAAATCCACCTACAAATCCTACTCGTCCATCAATCACGACAATTTTTCTGTGGTTTCTATAATTGACACGAAGCTGTAGTTTCCCAAATAAGGCCGGGAAAAACTCCGCCACTTCAATTCCTGCATCTTCAAGATGTTGCCAATCTTTATTGTGCATGCCTCGACATCCCATGCTATCGAATAAAACTCTAATTTCTACGCCTTCTTTTGCTTTTTGAAGCAATACTGGTTCAATTGCTTGCCACAACTCATCATTTCTAAAAATATAGTACTGTATATGAATATAGCATTTTGCTTTCTTAAGCTCCTGAATCAATGCTCGAAATTTTTCTTTGCCATCTGTATAAATACGAATATCGTTATTATCGGTAAGTACCGCCTGACCAGCCTCTAAGTTGTATAAAATAAGATCTTGAAATCTTGTAAGGACTGGATTCTTTAAATTTAGTTTTTTCCTATAAATACTTTCTTCTTGATGGCGAACTGCATATTTTAGTTCTCCTTCTATCTCTTTTGCCTTAAACATCCTAGTTTTATTGAAATCTTGTCCTATGATCAAATACAGGATAAATCCAACAATCGGAATAAAATATAGAAGTAAAAGCCATGTCCATACAGTCTGAGGATTTCGACGCTGAAAAAAGATGATCACAAGAGCAAGTACGCAATTGATCAGAACAATATTGTCCATGATAAAATTAAAAACACTTACAATCCCATTCCATATCGTCTCTGCCATAATATTTCATCCCCCTTTTTATAATATATAGACTATTTGATTATACACTTTTCCTACAGGAAAAGTAACCCTAAACTTCCAAATTGCTTGCACTTCACCAAAAACAATGTTACAATGTTACTTGCATAATTGCGGAAAAGAGTATAGATAGGAGGGTTCATCGTGAGTTTAGGATTAAAAATAATGCTCATTGTCCTCGTTGTTCTGACTATTGTACTTATAGCTTTATACTTTGTTGGAAAGAAAGCTGAAAAGAAACAGGCAGCACAACAGCAACAGTTAGATGCAATGGCACAACAGGTTACTATGCTTGTTATTGATAAGGGAAAGATGCGACTAAGAGATGCTGGTTTCCCGGCAATCGTCATTGAAAATACGCCAAAATATTTAAGACGTTCTAAAGTACTAGTTGTAAAAGGCAAGGTCGGACCAAAGATTGCAACATTTATGTGTGATGCTAAAGTTTTCCCTCTCATTCCAGTAAAGAAGGAAATCAAAGCAACAATTAGTGGTATTTATATTTCAAAAGTACGAGGCGTTCGCGGACCACTGGAAGTTCCTCAGAAAAAGAAAAGAAGATTTTTCGGTAAAAAATCTTCAAAGTAAACATTGTGTAATATAAAAAGGCTGATTTAAGAATCAGCCTTTTTATTATACCTTTAAAATAGAATCATTTCCCTTCGAATATACTCCTAGCTTAATCTCACACTCTGCCATCGGCTCATGATTCACTTCCAGTTCATATTCGATATGCACTTCTATCTTTTCTTCTTCTTCATTCACATCCAATTTTTTTGTATTAACACCCACTAAAAGTTGACCGAATGGTGTCTGATAATAAGTCAGATTTTTTTCATTCTGCCTAAAAATCATGTGCGTATTCGATACACCACTCTTAATGACTTCAACACTTCCATCTTTGGATATTTTGATTTTGTTTTTTGTCTCACGAGTTTCGCCCTCTAAAACCTCACTATAAAGAATATAATGCTTTTCATTTTTATTATAATAAAGTGCTGGCGTTATCGTTTCAATGGATTCATTTTCTTCCTCAGTCAGTTCAGGAAGCAGTTGTGTATGCATACCTGATATACTAACCAGTACATCTTTTGTCATATAACTCCCCTTTAATATTCTTCTATATTGACAATATTTGTCCTTGGAACATCGAACGGCATGACAGAGTTTGCAAAATTACGGAACTTCTCCGCCGCGTCACTAACATAAAATTCATATCTACCACACGGTTGTACATTCCCTGAATTTTCAATTCCCTGGCATTTCAATAATTGTTTTAATTCCATAGCCGTTTCGTATGCTGGATTTACAATCTGAATATTCTTCCCTACATATTCTTGAATCTTTGTTCTTAATAAAGGATAATGGGTACACCCTAAAATCATAGCATCAATTCCTGTATGTTTAACAGATTCTAAATAATAATGAATCGCCTCATCTGTAATATGATGTTCACGAAATCCTTCTTCTACTAATGGAACAAACAGTGGACATGCTTTTTCTATAACTTCCACTTTGGGGTTCATCTTTTGGATATTTTTGGTATACATCTTACTTCTAACAGTAGCTTCCGTTCCGATGACTCCTACTTTCAAATTTTGGGTCGCTGTTACAGCTGCCCTTGCACCTGGAATCACAACTCCTAAAATAGGAATATCAAATTGATCTCTAACTGCTTCCAGTGCTAGAGCACTTGCCGTATTGCATGCAATCACAATGGCTTTCACATGTTTTTTTTCTAGAAAACGAATAATCTGCTCTGAAAATCGAATAATCGTATCTTTTGATTTACTTCCATATGGAACACGTGCCGTATCCCCGAAATAAACAATATTTTCATTTGGAAGTTGTCGTGCGATCTCACATGCTACGGTAAGTCCTCCTACTCCAGAATCAAAGACTCCAATTGGTGCCGTCTTTTTACTTTCTATATCCAAATTACTGATCTCCTAGAGTGCTAATGTTTTTGCAATTTCATACTGATGAGAAGGAATTTGTTTTTTCATTGATAATGCTTCTTCAATATCAAAGTCAACAAACTTTCCACCTTTGTATCCTACAACACGGTTTCCTTTTCCCTGGCAAAGAAGTTCTACTGCCATTGCACCCATTGTAGATGCATAAACTCTATCTTTACATGTTGGGCTTCCACCACGCTGCATGTGTCCTAAAATAGTAGCTCTTGTCTCGATACCTGTTGCTGCCTCGATTCTCTTTGCAAGATTCATAGAATCTCCTACACCTTCTGCATTGATAATGATGTAGTTTTTCTTACCACGTTTTTTGTTCATAAGAATATCTTGGATCATTTCTTCTTCGTCGTAGTTATTTTTCTCTGGCATAAGAATTTTCTCCGCGCCATTTGCAATACCACACCAAAGTGCAAGATATCCTGCATCACGTCCCATAACCTCAATGATGCTACATCTTTCGTGAGAAGTTGATGTGTCACGCACTTTGTCAATTGCCTCCATAGCTGTATTGACTGCAGTATCAAATCCAATTGTATAATCGGTGCAAGCAATGTCAAGATCAATCGTACCTGGAAGTCCAATTGTGCGCACTCCTAAATGAGATAACTTCTGCGCACCTGCAAAAGAACCATCTCCACCGATAACAACTAAACCATCAATTCCATACTTCTTACAGATTGCTGCTGCTTTTTGCTGTCCTTCTTCTGTACGCATCTCTTTACAACGAGCAGTCTGAAGAACCGTACCACCTCTTTGGATAATATCAGATACATCACGTGCTGAAAGATCAATGATCTCTTCCTTTAAAAGACCATGATATCCTCTTCGGATTCCACGAACTTTTAATCCTCTTGCGAGTGCTGTTCTTGTAACTGCACGAATTGCAGCGTTCATTCCTGGTGCATCTCCACCACTTGTAAGGATACCAATTGTACGAATTGGATCTTCAATCTCATCGATTGGTGTCAAATTTTTGTCTGCCATAAAATTAACCGCCTTTCTATATCCTAGTTGTTTTTCATATTTTAAACTTTGATGTTTTTTTAACGTATCGAAATCATTCTATAACATTTAGGCATGATTTTCAATAGATTTTTCAACCACTTTCACACGATTCTCTCCATATGCATTCCTTAATCGTCCTAAAATCTGTGGGTCTATTTTAATATTTTTATTCTTCGGAAGACGCTTTACCGCTCTTTCTTTCTGACAATATATGATAACCTCATCTTCCCCTTCACTATCAAGAAGATAACCATATAAAATTTGCTCTTCTTTCAAAAAACAATCCTTGTCTGGGAACTGTATCCATAACTCTTTTTTCTTTTTTTCGAACGGTATGATTTTTTCACAAATTAATTTACTTGCTCTTTCATCCTCTTCCGAAACTCTTCCTCTTATAAATACTTTACTATCCACTTCAAGGTATTCACGATTTTTTTCGTAATCTCTTGGAAATACAACAATCTCCACTGTACCGGTCAAGTCTTCCAGAGTTAAAAATGCCATCATTTGATTGGTGCGCGTATGTTTTATTGTCTTATCAATAATCATTCCACCTATAATTTCTTTTGCTCCATCACGTACCTTTGATCTTCCACTTTCTTCATCCAACTGGAATTCTGTAGCAACAGCTGAAATACTCCTCTTCCAATGTTCTTCATATTCTTCCAATGGATGGCCGCTGATGTAGATGCCTAGCACTTCTTTTTCAAATGCCAGGAGTGTTTCTTTTGAGTATTCTCCTACATCTGGCATTCGAATCTGGAACTCTTTTTTTTGTTCCTCATCCACCATGTCAAACAAGGACATTTGTCCCGTCATGCTATATTTCTTTTCTTGATTCACATGATCGATGATTTGCACATAGATGGTCATAAATTGTTTTCGTGTTCCTTCCAGACTATCAAGTGCTCCAGCTTTGATCAAATTTTCAATCACACGTTTATTTAATGTACCTCTTGCAGAAATACGGCTAATAAAATCTTCCAAATTTTTAAACAAACCATACTCTTCTCTATCTTGTGTAATAGATTCTACAACTGGTTTTCCAACTCCTTTAATAGCTGTTAATCCATAACGAATTGCCTCTTGATCAACAGAAAAATTTGCAACTCCTCTGTTAATATCTGGTGGAAGAATCGGAATGTTCATTTGTCTACACGCATAAATGTACTCTGCCACTTTGGGTGGATTTTCAATTACAGAAGTCATAAGTGCAGCCATATATTCTACCGGATAATAATATTTTAAATAAGCTGTCTGATAAGAAACAACTGCATAGGCCGCTGCATGTGATTTATTAAATGCATATTTTGCAAAGTCAATCATATCATCATAAATTTTATTTGCAACTTTTTCATCAATTCCATTTGCGATACATCCTGGAACACCATTTTCTTTATCACCATGAACAAAAATCTCACGTTCTTTTTCCATCACATCTGCTTTTTTCTTGGACATAGCTCTTCGCAAAAGGTCACTTCTTCCAAGGGTATATCCTGCAAGATCACGTACAATTTGCATAACCTGCTCTTGATATACAATACAACCATATGTTGGTGAAAGGATTGGTTCTAACTGAGGGCAGTCATAAGTAATCGTAGAAGCCTCTGTCTTTCCCTTAATATATTGAGGAATAAAATCCATTGGTCCTGGACGATACAGCGCAATTCCCGCAATAATATCTTCTAGAGAAGAAGGCTTTAATTCTTTCATAAAGCTCTTCATTCCTGGACTTTCAATTTGGAAAATCCCTTCTGTTTTTCCGGTTCCGATGTAATCCAATACATTTTTATCATTGTAATCAATGGTGTCCATGGACAGATCCGGATTCTTTTTTTGAGCCATGGCCACTGCATTTTGAATCACCGTCAGCGTCCGTAATCCCAAGAAATCCATCTTTAAAAGTCCCAATTCTTCCAATGTCGTCATGGTAAATTGTGTTGTTATGGTTCCATCTGATGCCCTTGAAAGCGGAACATATTCATCCACCGCTTTCTGACTAATTACAACACCAGCCGCATGCATAGAGCTATGTCTTGGAAGCCCTTCCAATCGTCTCGACATGTCGATCAGATACTTTACTTGTGGATCTGTATCGTATGTTTTCTTTAATTCCGGATTCATTTTCAGTGCTTTGTCAATTGTGATGTTTAATTCTGTAGGAATCATCTTCGCAATGGAATCCACAAAAGCATATGGAAGATCCATCACTCTTCCCACATCACGAATCACTCCTCTTGCCGCCAAAGTACCAAATGTAACAATCTGTGCTACCCTATCTTTTCCATACTTTCGAACAACGTAATCGATTACTTCCTGTCGCCTTTCATAACAAAAATCAACGTCGATATCGGGCATAGACACACGCTCTGGGTTTAGAAATCGCTCAAACAGCAACTGATATCGAATCGGATCAATGTTGGTAATCTCAAGGCAATAAGACACAATACTTCCCGCTGCCGATCCTCTTCCTGGTCCAACTGCGATTCCATGCTCTTTTGCATAATTGATAAAATCCCATACAATCAAAAAGTAATCCACATATCCCATGTTTTTGATTACACTTAATTCATAGTCCAACCGTTCTTTGTAATCTTTCGCTTTGTCTTTGTAGTGCTTTTTTAGTCCTTTATCACAAAGTTTATTTAAATACTCCCAGGAAGTCATCCCGTCTGGCACATCGTATTTCGGAAGTTTTGTCACACCAAATTCAATTTCCACCTTACATCTGTCTGCAATTTTCTGTGTATTTTCTAATGCCTCAAGCGCATATGGAAAGAGAGCTGCCATCTCCTCTTTTGATTTCACATAAAACTGTCCGCCTACATATCGCATGCGATTTTCATCGTCTAATTTTTTTCCTGTCTGGATACACAAAAGAATATCATGCGCTTTTTCATCCTCTGCGTATGTGTAATGTACATCATTGGTGGCAACAAGATCAATATTTAGCTCCTGAGACATTTTCAGAAGTTGTTGATTCACAAGAGCTTGCTCTGGAATCCCATGATCTTGAAGTTCTAGAAAATAATTGCCTTTCCCAAAGATTTCCTCATATTCTAACGCCTTTTTCTTTGCTTCATCATAAAGTCCTTTTGTAAGATACCTTTGCACCTCTCCTGCTAGACACGCACTTAAGGCAATGATTCCTTCATGATGTTCCCTTAAAACTGACTTGTCAACCCTTGGTTTATAATAATATCCTTCCACAAATCCTTTGGAAACAATCTTCATTAAATTTGCATAACCTGTATTGTTTTCTGCAAGAAGGATCAGATGATAATAACGATCTTCTCCTCCTGTTATCTCTCGGTCAAATCTAGAATTTGGGGCAACATATACCTCGCATCCCAAAATCGGATTAATTCCCTGTTTTTTTGCTTCCCGATAAAATTCAATCACTCCATACATGACACCATGATCTGTGATTGCAGCACTGTTCATTCCAAGTTCCTTCACTCTTGCTACATATTCTTTTATTTTATTTGAGCCATCCAGAAGACTATATTCTGTATGAACATGTAAATGTGCAAAATTCATGCTTCACCTCTACTGTCTATAAAGATAAAAAAGGGCGGTCCCATCAGAGACTACCCTTATATACATCCTATATTGTTGCGTGATACTATTCGCCTGTCATCATGAAATTAATCAATCTGTCTGTATCTTCTTTTTCGTATGCAAGAATCTCTAATTCTGGGATTTCTCCATTTGAAAAAATATTTGCCATGGAAACATACTGAGAAAGTTTAGATTTTAAGTTTAGTCTATCGCCTTCTCCTGTAACAAGTTCTACCTTTCCTTTACACTGGTCAACTACCTTAAAAAATGCATCTATATTTGATATATTCTGTACCTTCATACAAAAAACCTCCTTATGATTTTCTTTTATTTACAGTTTAATTATATCTCATTTTAAGCAGTTTGCAATATATTTTATTAATTTTTTTTCATCTTAATTTTATTTTCTAGTATCTCAATTTTCCCTTCTTTTAGAAGGCGTCCAACTGCACGTTTAAATGCTGCTTTACTCATATTCAATTGTTCTTTGATCAACTCTGGGGATGCTTTATCTGTAAATGGCAGCATTCCTTGATTTTTTTGCATCTCTTCCATCAAATACTTTGCATCTTTGTCCATCTGCTGCGGGATTTTCTTTCGCACACTTAAGTCCAATTTTCCATCTTCTTTGACATCTGTAACTCTCGCATCGATTACCTGACCAACTTTTAAATTGCCATAAACATCTTTTTTAGGAATCAAGGCTGAATAGCAGTTATCTACCGCCACAAATACTCCAAACTCGTCGCTCGTATCATAAATGATTCCTTTTACTTCATCATCCTTTTTATAAGGTGAATCTGTTTTAAGGTGATGATACACTTTCATTGTCGCACAAAGCCTTTTGCTTTTATCAATATAAAGTGTGACAAGGCAATTGTCTCCTTTTTTTACTTTTGCCGTCTGCTCTTTGAATGGAAGAAATAGGTCTTTTTCCAACCCCCAATCCAAAAATGCTCCCATTCGACCTGTATCAGCCACAGAAAGAACTGCCAATTTACCCAATGTAACCTTTGGTTCATTTGTGGTTGCAATCATTCGATCTTGAGAATCTTTATATAAAAAAACTTCAATTGGATCTCCGACTTCTATGTCGTGTGGAACCTGTTTTTTCGGAAGCAAAACGCGCTCGGTATCACTTCCTAGGTATACTCCGAAATCCACTTTTTTCACAACAGTTAAAACCTGCTTTACACCTAATTTCATTGCTTAATCTCCTCTATCTGTTTCCCTCTTTGTAAGTATAACTTGAAATCCAGGATTTAGCAAATAATTTCTATATTTGCATAGGAATGTCCCTGTATATCAAAGAGTCCCACAATGATCCGTTCTTCCTCAAACGCAATTTTAGGAATGATCCAATCTCCCTCCATCGCAGATTTCACATACTCTACCCGAAGTTTTGTAGGGTGTATTTCTTTTTCTAGTAAATGAAATGCCATTCGAATATATTGACAGTTATTCACATGTCCATTGGTATCAATATGTTCTTTTCCTACTTTAATTTTCGGACACACTTCCATCTTTTCTGGAAGTGGAATCTTTCGATCCATCTCTTCCATCAAAAGAGGGGATTCTTTTTTATACGGTTCAATCATATCCTTTGTAAGTTTTGTCGGCCTCATTCTCGTCGTATCCATAAGTACCCATGCCGAATCAGCTCTGGCAAGTAGGGCTCCCTCTTTGTCACGCATGAGAAAATTTCTCTTCGCACACAATCCTTTCGTTCCAGTTGCCATCGTAGAAACCATAATTTCTTCTGCTAATTTAGGTAACCTTTCGATTTCAATCTGCCAGTAAATAATAATCCATGCCTTTTCTCTTTCTTTCATGATTTCCACTCCCTGTCCTACTTCTTCTGACTGGAATGTACTGCAATCCTGAAAGTAATTGATAAGTGCTGGAATCGTTAATCTTCCACTATCATCTGTCTCGCTATAACGAACTCTACTACTAAAAGAATACATTTTTTTCCTCTTTTCTTTGGTTGCTGCAACTAGGTTATTCCTTTTGGTCTGATAAAAAACTATGTTCCATAGTGATCACGCATTCATAACGTGGATCAATCTCTTTTAATTTTCTTATTAATTCGTTTTTGACATATTCTCTTTGTTGCTCTGTATAAGTAACTGGAACAACCATATCAAATACAAGATTGACTTGATGTTTTCCTTCTACCATTCGAAAATCGTGAATGCTGCATTTTTTATCAATCGATAATAGTGTAATGTGAACTTGAGATTTTGTTTTTAATATTTCTGTATTTTTTGTTTCTACCGGATCCATATGGGCTACTAGGAACACCCCTAACTTCTCTTGTGCATCCCGCTCAATTTTATCTATAATTTCATGGGAGTGTTCAATATCTGCATTATTGGGCACCTCTGCATGAATCGATGCCATACTTCTATTTGGTCCATAATTATGTACGATCAAATCATGTGTCCCTATGATTCCATCATAGCTTTCCACCATTTCTTTGATTTTGTTATATAATTCCGGATCAATTCCTGATCCAATCAAAGGTTCTAACGTATCTCTTGCAATTTCAACTCCAGCCCACATAACAACTAAAGAAACTCCTGCCCCTACAATTCCATCAATATTAATGTCTGTAATTGCATAAAATATAATAGAAAAAATTGTGGCTGCGGTAGTGATTACGTCTCCCATAGAATCTGTAAACACCGCTAACATGACTTTGGAATCAATCTTTTTTCCTAGTTTTCGGTTGAATATACCAAGCCATAGTTTCACTCCAACCGATAGGAGAAGAATGATCACCGAGACGAACTGAAAATTCAATTCTTCCGGTGATTTCATTTTCCCAATGGCATCTTTAAAGAAGGTAAATCCAACTTGAATAACTAAAAAAGAAACGATCAGTGCAGAAACATATTCTGCTCTTCCATGTCCAAAAGGGTGATCTTTGTCTGCTGGTTTTTGTGCCACTTTTACCCCAACAAAACTGATGATGGAAGACCCTGCATCTGATAAATTATTAAAGGCATCTGCCATAACAGACACACTGTTCATCATAAATCCTATGACTCCCTTTAACAAAAACAAGAATAGATTACAAAGAATTCCAACAATACTGGACAACACGCCATATGCAGTACGCACAGACACTTTTTCTATGTCTTCGTAATCTTTTATAAAATGTTTTACTAGAAACTCCGTCATTTTCTCCTCCGTATTTTATCGTCTTACAATTTATTTTTTATATTTTCCCACAAATACCATTTGATTTTAAACCTGGACTGCACTGTAATCGGATCATCTGTAGGAACTGCATCCAAAAATCCAAATTTGGGGTAAAGAACACACCACCAATTATGCCCTTTTGCCTGCCCAATTTCCAATCGAAATGTTTCGTAATTTCCTGCCGGAAATACAACGTCCCCTATCTTACGATCCGAAAAGTAACAAGTAACAACCGCTCCGTGAACTGGCATTTTTTTCCCTTGTTGATCCAATACTTGCTTTGCAAGCTTTTCGATCGTATCTGTCTTTGTTCTGACCCATTCTTTCGTTTCTTCAAGATTCATATGTTGTGGCATACTTTTTGAAAAATAATCTACAACAGCCTCTTTTACCAGTCCTTTCATATATTGATCCTGGTCACTATCGCTATTTGCGATCACATGAAATCGTAGTACCTGCTCCGCTAATTTCTCTTGCATATGATTACAGTATAATCGCTGTGTTCCAATAAACAGACTTCCCAAAAGAATCATAGCTGACAAGATTGTCAGGCATCCAATAAGTTTCATGCTACCGCACTGTGTATTTTCTTTTTCATACATATGTAAATACCTCCCAAATCACTTTCTGATATGGGAAGTATTTCCAGATTCCACTATTCTATTCATCTTTGCTGCGGATAAAATCAACTACAGCCTCTTCTTGATTTGTAATATGTCTTTTTGTAATATCAACTGCAAGACGTACATCTGCATGTTCAATGGCAGAGATCATCTCATCATGTTCTTCTACCAGTTTTCCATGAAATCCTTTCTGTTTGAGATATTCCACGCGATAACGATACATTTGTTCTCTTAAATTATTCAAAAGCTGGATCAATCTTTCATTCCCTGTAGCTGTATATATGATGTCATGAAATGCAACATCAGCTTCTGCAATTCTTGTGACATCTTCGCTTCCTAAAACAGCCTGGAATTCTTTCGCTGCCTGTCTTAGCTGGGCTATTTGTTCTTGATCAATTCTTTTGCAAGCAAGGCAGACCGCCAATTCTTCCAATGCGCCGCGTACCTCTAACACGTCTCTTAAACTTTTCTCGCTAATATCCGCTACTTCTGCTCCTTTTCGTGGGATCATAATTACAAGTCCTTCTAATTCCAACATACGGATTGCTTCACGGATTGGCGTTCTACTTACACCTAATTTGTTTGCCAGCTTGATCTCCATCAATCGTTCTCCTGGCTTTAGTTCTCCTCTAAGAATGGCTTGTCTTAATGTATGAAACACCACATCTCTTAACGGAAGATATTCATTCATTGTAACTTCAAATTTAGGCTCCATCTTCACCCCTCCTTGCTCCGTGGATACTAGTGACATAAACCTGTTTTGCTAATCCACTTTTTCTAATCTTATCTTGAGCCGCTCTTGCACTTGCTCGTGACGAAAATAATCCAAAAACGGTTGGGCCACTCCCACTCATCATCGCATTGAGTGCCCCTTCCTTCTTCATAACTTCTTTGATTTTTTCAATAACTGGATACATTGGAATGGTCACATCTTCAAGGACATTCCCCATAGAACCTGCAATCCTGTAAAGATCTGCATGTTCCAATCCTTCGATTACCCCATCAATATTGGGATGTTCTACAATTTCTTTTGAATCGAGTGCTTCATACACCATCTTTGTAGACACACTAATTGGTGGTTTGGCAATTAAAACAGTACATTTTGGCATGGCTTTCAGCGTTGTAAGTTCTTCTCCAATTCCCTCTGCTAACACAGTTCCTCTCATAATGCAATAAGGAACATCTGCTCCTAACTGAACTCCACGATCCATCAACTCTTCCTTTGACAATCCAAGTCCAAAAAGAAGATTCATACCGTATAAAACAGCTGCTGCATTACTGCTTCCCCCTGCCATTCCGGCAGAAACCGGGATGTGTTTATTTAAAGAGATTTCCACGCCTTCTGAAATTTCAAACTCATCTATCAACATTTTTGCTGCTTTATAAGCAATGTTATGCTCATCTGTTGGTAAAAAATACAGATTTGTCTTTAATTCAATTCCCGGAGTTGATTTCCGAACAATTTTTACATCATCATAAAGATAAATAGATTGCATGATCATTCTTACATCATGATAACCATTTTCTCTCTTTCCAAGTACATCCAAACCTAGATTGATCTTGGCAAGCGCCTTTAATTCAATGCTCTCACGGTGTTTTTTTTGTTTCATTCTATCTTCTCCTTTGTATTCTGTATACAGTATAGTTTGATTATAACTTTCCTCTTTACAAAATGCAATCTGTTTGCGAAAAAAGGAAGAGAATATTCACATACTCTCCTCCTATTTTTTACAATATCATCATACTTTCTTTCATGATCAAAAGTTTTTGTCCTGGTTTTATTATGTCCGATTCGAGATTATTTATTTCCTTGATCCGGTCTACTGTAGTCATATATCTTTTCGCCAATTTCCATAGATCATCTCCTTCTTTTACGACATATCCTGCAATTCCAGGACGTTGTTCTACTTCCTCCAGTGATAATGGTGTCAATTCTACATCCGTGATCACCTTCATTGGAACTGGTTTTCGCAAAAATGTATCAAATGCGACTACTGCTTTTACTTCCACAGCCTCACTTCCAGCAGGATTCACTGATAATTGTTCTACATGGTAAGAAAGATTGGATCGTACATTCTCTGGCATTGCATTGCATTCCAACACATAGGAAAATGGCACCATTCCCTGCCAGCTTCCAAATGGTATTACGTCATCGGATTTGATATACAAAAATTTCAAATGAAGAATTCCATCGATTAGAAGTCCATTTTCACTTTGTTCTGTATGGCTAATTTGCACATTTCCCTCACTATGACAAATTTGCAAAACGTCTGATTTTAACTCTGGCAATCTTAGTCGTTCTGTGATCTTACATTTGGAATTATTTTGGATCAGCAATTCTTCATAAATAGCTTCTCTCGTTTTAAGTGTCGTTTTTTCTTTCAAAGAATAGAGATCTTCTAAAAGATCTATTTCTTCCTCTTTGTAGATATTCAACCTAAGATTCAGTGTTGCTTCCACTAAAAGCACACGCATTTCTCCATCTTCATCCATCCGCACATCAAAAACCGGATCATCTAAACTATTTTGTACACAAAAGTACATACTTTCGTCAATGTCACTGCATTCTATTTTTCCTTCATATGGTACCGTTTGTTCTAACCAGTCTGTTTTATCCTCTTCCGACTGATACATACAAAACACAAGTACCTCTCCTTTTAAATGGATTTCATTTTCGGAAAGTCTGATTTCTAATTTTCTATTTTGGATATCAGTCAAAAGAAGATGATGAATGCTTTCCTTTGTTCCCGGCAAAGTTAATTCTTCTTTTATACGATAGGTATCTTTTTTTGAAGTATGTAATTCCAAAAGATCCACTTTTCTCATTTTTTTATATACATCATTTGCTTCCTCTACCCCAACTGTTGTTTCTTCATCTTCTAGTTTTTCTTTCCCAAGTTCTAATTCTATGGTAGCTCGAACACTTAATTTTCGTGAATGCACAAGTCCAGGTGTAAACTCTATTCGAAGATTCTGAACAAAACAGGTCTCTCTTTCTTCTTTTTCTATATATACCATTTCATCGAAAGGCAAATTTCCTTCCAACACTGCCGGTTGCGGATCTTCAGATGCTGTAACATATAAGATTTGATAATATAATTTTCCGGACACACATACATAATTTTCTACCGGCCTTACTTCGTCTATTTTCACTTTTGCACTTCCATTTATAATCTCTTTGACATCCTCTTTTGTATCCGGTACATTTAAGTCTTCATCCAGATAAAATTGATCAAATGTTTTTCTTCCTTCTCTTGTATAGTGTATTTGCTTTTTTTGTAATTCCATGTATGGCTCCCTCCTCTTAATCAAATACTACCCTTTTCCCCACATCTTTTGTTTCTACAACGATATAGGGATAGGTTTTGCTCTCTTTTATTTTTGTTCCCTTTTCCGGTCCTATAAGATCTGTTTTGATATGGATTGTTCCTTCCATTTCATACAACCCACTCACTTCTACGCTATATCCCGTTTTCGGTTTTGTTCCATATCCTTCCGCAATATATAAGTTTTCTCTATCGGTATAAGTAATATGAAAAGGGCTTGCTTGATTTTTGCCGATCACTTCCTTTAATTCTTTTGGAATTTTTTCTTTCTTTACTACTGTAAATGGAATCGCCTTCTTTTCTCCTTCTGTTTGTACCTTACTGACGCACCCTGCCAGTGGTAGTAAAAATACGCCCAGCATTAGAAGCATCTGACACACCTTTTGTTTTTTTATTTTCATCTTAAAATCCTGTCGTATATTTTCTCTATAAGTCTATGAAAGCTACTTGTGGAATATTCTTCTGTTTTGTGCTATACTGTTTGCGTATAAATGCATATAAGTATAAGAGGAGAAAATAATATGAGTTTGCAGAATCTTACACTGCTGACAGACCTGTATGAACTTACTATGATGCA
>JARHYE010000089.1 GCA_029258605.1 Ruminococcus sp. | reverse complement strand
CCTTGTCTTTCATCCATACTTTTCTGAAAGATTTGATGATCTTCCCAGAATTTTTCAATCTGTTTCTCTCGTTCGACAAAATTCATGTCTGTGGTAACTTTTTTGTACATCTTTTTCTTTCCTTTCTATAACCTTACTGATATAAATCCATTAAGATTTTATTTTTTAGATTTTTCAACTTATAAAAAGAAAAGCTCTTGTCCCGTAATAGGACAAGAGCTTATAACTCACATAACCACCTGTTACTACATACTTAGGAGTATCCCCCTGCATATGCGTTCCTTTAACGGCGGAACACCGTCAGCCTTTACTTCATGTTGGTTCAAGTGCTGCAACTCAGAAGTGATTTTCAGAAATATCTTACTCGCACCGGTCTTACACCATCTCCGGCTCGCTTAGCCTTTCAGATAGAACCTACTGTCTTCGTCAGCGTCTTTTCATAATAAATCTATACTCGTGTTTATTATAAAGATAAAAGAACTAATCGTCAAGTACTTAACCCGACTCTTTTATCTTCTTTTTTTCTGTTTTCTGCGTTTAATGACAAGGATTATTTTCACAAAAACCATAATAAAAATGATAACCATAAGTATTCCAAATACAACCTCTGTTTTTATCATTTTATCGTGATCTGTTTGGATTGGCTCTGCTTCTTTCTTCTCTGTTGCTGGCTCCTTGTTATCTTGCGTCAAAGAACGATACCCTTTTTCTGTCAGCGAAACATCGAACCGACCTACTTCATTCCCTTCATATTTATAAACAACCTGCCCCGTTCGAATTCCTGTATCTGTAAGGACAATTTCTTTTTGGAGCTTGGAAAAATCAAGATTAGAAGGTAATAATAAACTTGCATCCTTCTTTACAAACCTTTGTATATCTCCGTTTGTTTCTTCTCCTTCAACCGGAATTTTTTTAAAGTTATCAAATCCATACTTTAACATTTTTTCCGTATCTTTATAAACTTCCGTCCCGTAATCGTGAAGTACGACTGCTACGAGACGTTTGCCATCTTTTTCTGCCATGGTTACAAGCGTATTCATCGCTTCTTCTGTGTATCCTGTTTTTCCACCTGTACAGATTTCGTTATAGTATTCGCTATATGGATTAAGCATCCGATGTGTTTGTTGAAACACTCTTTCCTCTTTCACCAGATTCGTATACCCTATCTTATGCTCATATTTTTTCATAATATGCCGAAATTCCTCATAGGAATACACCTTCGATGCAATCTTGGCCATATCATATGCACAAGTATAATGTTCTTCATTGTGAAGTCCATAGGAGTTTACCCAATGCGAATTTACGCATCCAAGTTCTTGACTCTTCTCATTCATTCTTTCAATAAAGCGATGATAGTCCCCTCCAAGATATTGCTTTCCAACTGTTTCTGCAACTGCATGAGAAACTTCATTTGCTGATGCCAATAAAATTCCATAAAGTGCATCTTCCATACTGATTTTCTCGCCAGGACGCATACCAATATGGGCGTCTTCTGACTGAAGAAAAGATACACTATCTTGTGTAAATTCTACCTGATCAGTAAGAGAGGCGTTCTCCAAAGTTAGTAAGACCGTTAAAAGCTTTGTAATACTGGCAGGATAGTGTTTCTCATCGATTGCTTTCCCCATAAGCACCTCTCCCGTATCCATGTCCATAACAATTGCAGCATCTGCATAGACTGCAGGAGCTTGTGGCCAGTCCTTTATCTTGTTTGTATCAATAGGCTTTGCATACGAATCCGCCTTCATTTTTTCATAGGGATCTACCCGTTCTCCCTCTGCATAACTGACAAAACAGTTAAATACAAGAAGAAACATCATAAGTGTACACAACAGTAGTTTCTTTTTTCTCATTCATCGTCTCCTTTAACTACTATATTTCACACTTTTTCAAGATTCCAAGTCCGACTGGATATGGTCCTGTGTGCACTCCGATTGTAGAACCGATCTGCATTTTTTGCCAGCTTCCTATCTCAAATCCTTCTTCCTTTAGGCGTTGCATTAACATTTCCTGGAAGAACTCATACTCTGGCACCTCTACTCCAATTCCAGTTGCAAACAAATATTCCTTTAAATTTATTTTCTGCTCTTTTAAATAGGAAATAAATTTTTCCACTACTTTTTGTAAAGATTTTTTTCTTCCTCTGCAAATTTCTGCTGGTTGCAATTCTCCATCGGAAAAATGAAGTATCGGCTTTATGTTAAGCATACTTCCTGCAATACTTGCAGCTTTCCCAATACGTCCACCATGCTCTAAATATTTTAAATCTTTTGTTGTAAAGAAAATATGCCCTGTATTTGTGATCTTTTCAAGTTGTGAAACCGCTTCTTGCAATTCCAAATCCATATTTCTAAGCCGAACCGCTTCTTGTACAAACAACCCTTCTAAGTCTGTTGCTAATTCGGAATCCATTACAAAAATTTCTGCGTTTTCATATTCTTCTTCTACTGCCATTTTCGCATTCATAGCAGCCTGTAAGGATCCACTAAATTTTTTTGTCAAACAAATGCACAATACTGGAACATTCTTTTGTGCAAATGGTGTAAATGCATCGATATAATCTTGCACAGAAGGCATTGACGTCTTTGGAAAACAGTCTGCGTGAGTGATCATTTGTTCATAAAATCCAGCAATCGAGATATCGATTCTTTCTCTTAGATATTGTTCCCCATCAAATGTTACATAAAACGGAACTACCTTAATGTGCTCATTTTGGGTATATATCTCATCTAAATCCGCTGCTCCATCACATATAATCTCAAACTTCATTTTTATATTTCCTTTCAACCATACAATATCATTCAAATTCATTTTTACAGTTAATGGACATTATACTTTTTTATTTGAAAGAGTTCAATATATAATCCCAAAACAACTATATTTCCATTAAAAAAGTGTTGCGACCGAAGTCCCAACACTAATCTTTCTATTCTTTTCCGTCAAAGCAGTATGTACACAATTTACATGGTGAAATACCTATGGATTCAATGAGATCATCGAGTCTGTGATAACGTAACGTTGTGAAATTCTGTCGTTTTCTAATTTCTTCTACCATAGCGTTATAGCGTTCACAACATGGATTTGAATACTCTTCTAAAACTTCTTTTGTCACTTCTCCCTCACGTTCTTTGATCACCTGTCTTGTAATCAGTTCTGCTTCTGACTTTGTACGTGAAAAATTCAAATATTTACAACCATATAATAATGGTGGGCATGCCGGTCTAACATGAACTTCCTTTGCCCCACTTTGATACAAAAATTCTGTTGTTTCTCCAAGCTGCGTTCCACGCACAATGGAATCATCAATAAGAAGAAGTTTTTTATCTTTAATAAGTGGTTGTACTGGAAGCAACTTCATCTTTGCAATCAAACTTCTTTGTTCTTGATTTGCTGGCATAAATGACCTTGGCCATGTCGGTGTATATTTAATAAATGGTCTTGCATATGGTATTCCAGACTGATTCGCATATCCAATTGCGTGAGCAATTCCTGAATCTGGAACTCCTGCAATAATATCTGGGGAAATCTGTCCTTCATCTCGATTTGCTAAAAGTTTTCCGCATTCATATCTCATTTTTTCAACATTAACCCCTTCATAAGTAGAGGTTGGGTATCCAAAATAAACCCACAAAAATGAACAAATCTTCATTTTCTCTTGTGGTCCGCTTAGCACTTCCACATAATCTGGTGTCACAAAATCAATTTCTGCTGGTCCGAGTTCTCTATAATCCTCATATCCAAGATTTATATAGGCAAAGTTTTCAAAAGAAATACAGTAAGAATCTTCTTTTTTCCCAATAAAAACAGGCGTTCTTCCATATTTATCACGCGCCGCATAAATTCCTTTTTCCGTCATCAGGATTATTGTCATAGACCCATCTACGATATCCTGTACAAAACGGATTCCCTCTTCAATGGAATCTTTTTTACAAATCAGGGCTGCCACTAATTCTGTACAATTAATTTTCCCTCCGCTCATTTCCTGAAAATGTGTATGTCCATTTTCATAAACTTTTGTCAATAACTCATCAAGATTATTGATTCTACCAAGAGTCATAAGCGCAAAGCTTCCAAGATGTGACTGAATTAATAACGGCTGAGGATCATAATCAGAAATACATCCAATTCCAAGATTTCCTGTCATCTCACCTGCATCTTTTTCAAATTTTGTACGAAAAGGAGAATTCTCTATATTGTGAATTGCTCTTTGAAACCCTTCTGGGCCGTAAGTTGCCATTCCACCTCTTCTTGTACCCAGATGCGAATGATAATCTACTCCGTAGAATAACTCTAGTGTACAGCTACGCTTTGATGCCACTCCAAAAAAACCGCCCATTTTTTTCTCCTTCCAAAATCCATTTACACTCCAAATTTACGCTTTCAGTTTAGCAGACATTTTTTCCTTCGTAAAGTCAAAGGCTTTCCGTTTTTCTCATTTTTCATCAAATTTTCACGTTATTTATGGCACTTATTATTTATGCTAATTTTCGTTTATCATCATTTTTATAATTCCCCACAAAAACATATATTTTTCAATTTTTTTTATGTTTGAAACAAATTTGGGTCTTTACTTATGACTAATTATGCAATTATAATAGTCCCTAGCAGGAAATCCTGCCCCATCTGCATAGACAGATTGTATCTAATTAACATCGTATATATATAAGGAGGTAAGGTATGCCACAAAGGACAGACATTCATAAAATACTGATCATTGGTTCCGGCCCAATTATTATCGGCCAGGCCTGTGAGTTTGATTATTCAGGTACGCAGGCTTGTAAGGCATTGAAAAAACTAGGGTACGAAATTGTTTTGGTAAACTCTAATCCAGCAACGATTATGACTGACCCCGAAACTGCTGATGTTACATACATCGAACCACTTAATGTAGAAAGACTTGAACAGATTATCGCAAAGGAACGTCCTGACGCGCTGCTCCCTAATCTTGGCGGCCAGTCCGGGCTTAATTTATGTTCGG
>JARHYE010000057.1 GCA_029258605.1 Ruminococcus sp. | reverse complement strand
AAGGATAACTAAGCATAAGAACTACTTTTTTACATCCCATCGCAATCCCTTTCAGACAAATAGCGAAACGGTTACGACTTAAGATTGGGAATAAGATACCAACTGTCTCGTCACCAAATTTTTCTTTTACGTCCGCAGCAATATCATTTACGCTAGCATAATTTCCCTGAGCACGGGCAACTACTGCTTCTGTAACTGCGATAACGTCTTTGTCCAGAATAGGAAAATTGGCACTTTCTGAAGCCTTTAAAACACAGTCAACAACGATGTCTGCAAGATTGTCACCTTCTCTGATAATTGGTGCACGAACGCCTCTTGATACAGTTCCAACCATACGATTTGAATATTCCATAAATTAAACCTCCTATATCTGCTTTCTCTTTTCATTAGTTTCTTTGCTGCAGATTTACTCTTCGGTCATATTATACCACGAATCTCAATTGTTAAAACAATCTGCCATGGTATAAACATTATCCTTAACGATTATATCACTTTATATAGGAAATGTACAGAAAAAGTGTTTTCACTTCTGTGTTTTTTTAATTCCATATTTTTTTTATTTTCAGAAAATTTTTTTTATGATTTTATTTTTGTCATTTTTTTAATAATTATCTATTAAAATAATTAATACTCATATTTTACAATATCTATTGCACTGTTCGATTTCATGCGTTATATTTTTTTTGACAGAGATAATTACTCTAGTGCATAAGCAGAAAGGATGGAAATGATAATGGAAATGCTTTATCAGGGAAAAACGAAAGATGTATATCAGCTTGAGAATGGAAATGTACTTTTAAAATTTAAAGATGATTGTACTGGAAAAGATGGTGTGTTTGATCCAGGCGAGAATGCTGTTGGACTTACAATCGAAGGAATTGGAAAAGCGAACCTTGAGACATCTGTAAAATTCTTCGAACTTTTAAACGATGCTGGTATTAAGACTCACTACGTATCTGCAAACTTAGATGAAGCAACGATGGAAGTTCTTCCTGCCACAGTATTTGGTCATGGTCTGGAAGTAATCTGCCGCTTAAAAGCAACTGGAAGCTTTATCAGACGCTATGGTGCATACATTGAAGATGGCGCTGTTTTAGAAGGTGGATATGTGGAAACTACATTCAAAGATGATGAAAAATGTGACCCACTTGTGACAAAAGATGCACTTGTTGCACTTGGTGTTATGAGTCCAGAGATGTATGACAGCATGAAAGAGCAAACACTTCTTATTACAAGACTTGTTGCTGAGGAACTTGCGAAAAAAGATCTTGATCTTTACGATATTAAATTCGAGTTTGGATACAATAACGGAGAAGTTATTCTTATCGATGAAATTGCTTCTGGAAATATGCGTGTTTACAAAGACGGCGCAATTGTTGATCCAGTTGAACTTACAAAAATTATTCTTGGTTAAGAGTCGCACATCAAAAATCCGAGAGATGTTTTCACAAACATTTCTCGGATTTTTTTGACCCTTTCTTTATTCTATAGTATAATACAGGGCATACAGCTTTTAGGAGGTTTCTTATGGAAAAATATATGAATTATCTATTAGACCAGTTGCAAAACATAATGGCCATTGACAGTCCTTCTGGCTACACAAAGGCAGTCATTGATTATCTTGCTTCTGAATTAAACAAGCTCGGTTTTTCTACTGTGCACACGATAAAAGGTGGACTTATTGCTGACCTTGGAGGAAAAGATGAAAAGAACGCACTTGTTATCGGCGCACATGCAGACACACTTGGAGCAATGGTTCAGGAAATCAAATCTGATGGTCGACTAAAAATCACCAATATCGGTGGTCTTAATGCCAACAATATAGAAGCAGAAACGGTTACCGTCATCACAAAATTTAACGGCACTTATGAAGGTACTTGCCAGCTTTGTAACGCTTCGCTTCATGTAAACGGAAAATACGATGATACCTCTAGGTCTTTTGATACCGTGGAGATTGTTCTGGATGAACCGGTCTTTTCTAAGGAAGACGTAGAAAAACTTGGAATCTGTACCGGAGATTATGTGTGTGTTGACCCTCGCACAAAAATCACAAAATCTGGATATATCAAAAGCCGCTTCTTAGATGACAAATTAAGTGTTGCTATTATTTTAGCCTATGCAAAATATTTAGCTAATGAAAAAATTGTTCCAGAGAGAAAGTTATATGCTTACTTTTCTGTTTACGAAGAAGTAGGTCACGGTGCTGCTGCTTCTATGCCAGATGGAATTACAGAGTCCTTAAATATTGATATGGGATGTGTTGGAAGCGGACTCGAATGCAACGAACACAAAGTTTCTATTTGTGCAAAAGACAGTGCCGGACCTTATAATTACGATATGGTCACTGCATTGATACTTGCCGCAAAAAAATCAGGTGCCGCATATAGTGTAGATATTTACCCATACTATGGTTCTGATGTAGAAGTAACTTTACGCGCTGGATACGATATTCGCCATGCTCTGATCGGACCTGGTGTTTACGCTTCTCACGGGTATGAACGTTCTCATAAAGACGGCGTACTAAGCACTTTAAAACTTTTACAAGGCTACATTGGATAATATTTCATTTTAGAAAGGAGAATCAACAATGGATTCTAGAATCAAAAAACTCGCAAATTTACTTGTAAACTATTCCACTCATATTCAAAAAGGCGAAAAATGCCTGATTGATTTTGAAGGAGTCGAAACAAAACCTCTTGTTCGTCAAATTATCAAAGAAATATATGCTGTAGGTGGTATTCCTTATGTTACCGAACGAGACGCTTCTATCCAAAGAGAACTCCTTATGCATGCTACTTCTGAGCAATTGCAAGATTTATGTAACTATCGTCTTTCACGCATGAAGGACATGGATGCTTACATTGGAATCCGTGGGGGTGCAAATGCATCAGAACTTTCTGATGTTCCTGGAGATAAAATGAATCTCTCCGATAAAATTTTAGATCCTGTATTAAGACAACGTGTGGATCACACAAAATGGGTGGTCTTACGCTATCCAAACAATTCTATGGCTCAGCTTGCCGGAAAAAGTCTGGAAGCATTTGAGGATTTTTATTTTGATGTATGTACTTTGGATTATAAAAAAATGGGAGATGCCATGGAACCACTTGTTCAACTTATGAACAAAACAGACAAAGTACGTCTTGTTGGCCCTGGAACAGATCTTACATTCTCCATCAAAGGAATTCCTGCCATCAAATGCTGCGGAGACTGTAACATTCCAGATGGAGAAGTTTACACTGCTCCTGTTCGTGAATCTATAAATGGAAAGATCTCTTACAACACTCCTTCTGTAAAAGGGGGATTTACCTACACAGACATCGTATTCGAAATTGAAAACGGAAAAATCATCAAAGCAACAGCCAATGACACAGAAAAAATCAACCAGCTTCTTGATACTGATGAAGGTGCAAGATACTTTGGTGAGTTCGCCATCGGAGTCAATCCTTATGTACAACAGCCTATGAAAGATACTTTATTTGACGAAAAAATCGATGGTAGCTTTCATCTCACACCTGGAGCTTGCTATGAAGATGCTCCAAACGGAAACGTAAGTTCCAACCATTGGGATTTAGTTATGATTCAGCGCGAAGATTATGGCGGTGGTGAAATCTGGTTTGACGATATTTTGATCCGTAAAGATGGTCGCTTTGTAGTACCAGAACTTTTCGGTCTTAACCCTGAAAACCTAAAATAATAAAAAACAGAAAGATACCGTCCCTGACGTTTAAACCTAAACAGTTCAAGGACGGTATTTTTAGACTCCTTCTAAATCAAATGGTGGTGTATACTCCTCTTTTGCACTACTCTTTTCTTGCATATATCCATCTACTAATTCTAGTTCAATTGCTTCTTCTATCACTTTTTCATACTCGTACGTGGTTAGCTTTCGATTAATTTGCGGATATTCGCTACTTTTATAGTATGGCGTATATTGACTCATAATACTAACCATAAATTGTTTTGGTGGTAGGTTCTCTTTGATCCAATGCAATAATCGTATAGAATCTTTATAACTACCTGGCAGAACCATATGGCGAATGATTACCCCTTGTTTCAGAATCCCATGTTCATCAAAAACTGGTGCACCTTTTTGTCGAACCATTTCTCGTATCGCTTCCGATGCTTTTTCAAAATAATCTTCTGCTTTTGAGTATTGCTTGGACAAGTTACTATCGTAATATTTTAAATCTGGAAGATAAATATCTACATAATTTTCTAGTAATTGAAGCGTTTTTATATTTTCATATCCCCCGCTGTTATAAACCACAGGAATCTGCAATTTATCTTGGACAAGTTTAAAGGCTTCTATAATAGAAGGCGTATATTGCACTGCGGTCACAAGATTAATATTATTCGCCCCTTGTTTTTGTAATTCCAAAAATATTTCCGATAATCTTTGTACCGTAATTTCCTTTCCAACCAAACCACTGCTAATTTGATGATTTTGACAAAAACAGCATTTTAATGTACATCCCGAAAAAAATACTGTTCCACTTCCATGTTCCTTACTGATACATGGTTCTTCCCAATAATGCAGTGCAGCTCTTGCAACTTTAATCTCATCATTGCAGGAACAAAATCCTTTGTTTTTTGTCCGATCAATTTTGCAGTTTCGAGGACAAAGGGTACACTCCCTATATTGTTCCAATAAATTCATCACGTTTCTTGCCTCTCTTATATGATTCCCATCGTCTTAAGGACAGAAATTACTATAAGAATGTAAAATAGAAACATTCCTGTATTCAGAAATACGATCTTCCAAATTTCTTCTTTCGGCAATTCTTTTTCCTCTTGCACAAAATATACTTTTTTTCGATTTAAAAAGAATAGGATTAATCCAAGCACTCCTCCCAAAAACAAGACCATTGTATAAGCCATAAATACAAGGTATGCAGCAATTTGTTCCTCCGTAATTCCCATAGAAAGAGACAGGATGCCAGAACCATTTTTTTGAAGCATCTGCAAAAAGAACGGAGCTACAATTCCGCCAAGAAAATTGACAAACATATGTAAATAAAAACCATAACGAATGGTTCCAGTCCGAACATACAGATATCCTAACAGCATTCCAAGTGCACATGCGTAAAACATCTGAGACAAATTTCCGTGAAAAAGTCCAAATAATACAGCAGATACAACAATGGCTGCTTTCTCCCCATACATTCTTGTATGATCTATGATTTGTTTTCGAAAGATAAACTCTTCCATAAACGGCCCTATAATGACTGCTACAAGAAGTCTTATATAAACCGGACTATTGATGATCATATCTAGTGGATTCATAATCTGAATTCCTGTGACTGCTTTTAAAATAGTCATAAGTAATAGACCAACGATATTTCCTGCATACATAAGAAATAGTGCAATCGGAATACAACATAAAAATTGTGCGGGTGCCATCTTTTTTTGTTCCACTTTTTTAATTGGCAACTCTTTGATCACCAAAAAACTAAGTGGAACGGCTATAAGATACATCGGACCATAGGTACAGATCCATAACGCGATCGGATAATTAAATGCATTTGGCCATATGGTAGATACTACTTTTACTACCAAAAACTGAATAAGATTCGTTAGTAGAAAAATAGAAAAAACGTACCATCCAATGCGGGAAAAACATTTCTTCGCTTCTGTTCTTTCTTCAATCTGCATTCTTTTCTTCCTCCTTTTTTGTAATAAAATTATTATAGCAGATTTCTCTTTTTCCTACAATAAACGAACTTTTTCTCTACCTGTATTTTCAATTTCATGTTATGATAAGTTATGCGAAATATTTTTTAAGGAGAGTTTATACTACATGAAAAAAAATGTTGATTTATTAAATAGTCCCATTGCCGGGACATTATCAAAATTAGCACTTCCAATCATGGGCACCTCTTTAATTCAAATGGCCTACAATCTAACAGACATGATTTGGATTGGTCGAATTGGAAGTAACGCCGTAGCCGCTGTCGGTGCAGCTGGTATGTATATGTGGCTTTCTGCTGGATTTGCCATGCTTGCGCGTATGGGCGGACAAGTTTTAACCGGACATGCCGTTGGCTCTGGCAGACAAGATGAGGCCACATTGTACTCCTCTACTTCGCTTCAGATGGGAACCATCTTAGGTCTATTATATGGATTGATTTCTCTCTTTTTCTGTGGACCTATGATTGGATTTTTTAAACTTTCAAATCCACAAGTCATTTCTGATGCGAAATGGTATCTTGCAATCACTTGCGGCTTCGTCGTATTCAACTTTTTGAATCAGATTTTAACTGGGCTGCTAACATCCATTGGAAATAGCATGCTTACCTTTCGATCTACTACAATTGGACTACTAATTAATCTTGTACTGGATCCTTTCCTGATTTTTGGAGTTGGACCTTTTCCAGCAATGGGAGTGAAAGGCGCAGCCTTAGCTACCGTATTTGCACAGATGATCGTCTTTACGATATACTTTATGCACATTCGAAAAGACTCGATTTTATTTTCTACAAAATACTTTTTTGCAAAACCAAATATGAACTGCATACGTTCCATCGTATCCATTGGTTTACCAACTGCCATTCAAAGTCTTGGATTTACGCTTATTTCTATGACAATTTCAAGGCTGATTGCAAGCTGGGGAGATACGGCGATTGCCGTTCAACGAGTGGGAAGCCAGATTGAATCCATTTCCTGGATGACAGCTGAAGGATTTGGTAGCGCTGTCAATGCGTTTACTGCTCAAAATTACGGTGCAGGAAAAAAAGATCGTGTCAAAAAAGGATATTCTACAGCATTGCGCATTATGGGAATTTGGGGAGTCATTACTTCTACCATTTTGATCGTATTCCCAGAACCATTATTCCGTTTATTTATACGGGAGGCTAATGTCATTCCTCTTGGAGTTGATTATCTTCGAATCTTAGGATTCTCTCAACTCTTTATGTGTACTGAAACAGCCGCCGCCGGTGTGTTCCAGGGACTTGGGAAATCTACCCCACCATCATTTATCAGTATCTTTTTCAATTTGATGCGTATTCCTATGGCTTTTGCACTTTCAGCTACAATTCTGAAGTTAAATGGAATTTGGTGGAGCATTTCTATTTCAAGTATTCTAAAAGGAACGATCCTTCCTATCTGGCTTGGTTTTTATATGCATAAGCTATTTGCAAAATCAACCAATTCAAATTAACAAAAAATAGCGTAGAAAACAGTTAAGGTCATACCTTTTTGTTTTCTACGCTACTTTTTATTCTCCCTGACGTAATCCCAATATTCCATTCACTAAGATTTTCACATCATCTAAAATATAGTCAAAAGCTCCTGCCTGACACATATTGATTATAACCATTCCAAGTGGAACTGCTAAAATCATTCCAATTACACTACTTAGTCTATATCCTATATAGAGAAGCAATAAGGTAACTAATGGATTTAATCCCATGCAGTCTCCCACAAGTTTTGGTTGTAGCAATTGTCGTACAATCTGAGTTACTGCATAAATCACAAGAAGTAAAATCGCAAGCCTATATTTTCCCATAAACAGTTGATACACTGCCCACGGGATCATTGCTGTTCCAGTTCCTAAAAATGGAAGAAAATCAAGAAATGCAATCAACAGTGCAATTACAAGAGAGTATTTTACTTTTAAAGATGCCAAACCTACAAATAAAATCAGAAATACAACTCCCATAATCTTAAACTGTGCTTTAAAATAACCTCCTACCGCATACTTCAGTGTATCAGCCACAAAACTCATTCTTTTTTCTACTGATTCTGGTGCGATTCTTTTGAAAAATTGAATCACTTCTTCTTTTTGCACAGTAAAAAAGTATGCAGACATAATGGCGACGATAAAAGCAATCAAATAGGAAGGAAGTTTCTTTGCAAAATTTCCTGCCGCAGCTACCGTTGGTTCACTAATTTTTGTCACAAGATTTCCTACTGTTTCATCCAGATTAATCATAACTGCATTCCAACTACTCTGAAAATCTTTCGGTAATTTTTCAAATGTTCCTGAAAGCATTGCACCAATCTTCGTGAATCCATCTTCTAACTGTTCATAAAGTTGCGGGAAATTTCGAATGATGTCTCCAATTTCTGACACAAGCCAGCTAATTGAAAAGTATAAAACAAGCACGATCAGTGCGAGTACAACAATAACAATAAGTGCTGTCCCAAGTTTTTTTACAATTTTAAACTTTTTTTCCAACCAGTTCACAACAGGTGTCGCAATGGCAGATATAATCCATCCAACCACAAATGGCATCAAAAAGCCAAGAGCCTTTATTCCAAAATAAACAAAAGCAACTGTAGCTAAAACGCTAAAAATAAGACTAACTGCAACTTGCCAGTACGGTCGACTGTTTGTCATATTATGCCTCCTCATCTCCGCATAAATATTCTGTCTCTACAAGTTCCCATATTTCATCTCTTCCTTGCTTTGTTAAGGAAGAAAATGGAATTACTTTCGTTCCTGGTACCAGATTCAATCCTTCTTTTAACATTTTAATATGCTTCTGAACCTGACTTCTCTTTAGTTTATCCAATTTTGTAGCAATTATAATTGGAGCATATCCATGATCCAAAATCCATCGGTACATCATCTTATCATTTGCGGATGGATCATGACGAATATCAATCAAAAGAAAGACCGCCTTCAACTGAGAAGAAGTATTTAAATACTTTTCGATCAATTTTCCCCACTGTACCTTTTCTTTTTCTGAAACTTTTGCATACCCATATCCAGGTAAATCTACGAGATATAATTCATCATTAATATTATAAAAATTAATTGTCTGAGTTTTTCCTGGTGTTGCTGAGATTCTGGCGTATGATTTTCGATTCATAAGCGCATTGATCAAAGAGGATTTTCCAACATTTGATTTCCCAGCAAATGCAATTTCAGGCTTCGTGTTTTCTGGAAGTACACTTGTAATTCCACAAACGGTTTCAAGATTTATATTTTTTATTACCATAATTTTATCCTCTCTTTCCTTATTTAATCAATGCTATTTTTAATACTTCATCCATTGTTTCCACCGGAAGAATCTGAAGACCTTTTGTAATTTCTGTAGAAAGTTCCTCTACATCTCTGACATTATTTTTTGGAACGAGAACTGTTTTTATACCAGCATTTTTTGCAGCCAAAAGTTTTTCTTTTAATCCACCAATTGGGAGCACTCTTCCTCGAAGTGTCACTTCTCCAGTCATAGCAAGATCTGCATGTACTTTCTTTTCTGTAATTGCAGAAATCATCGCCGTTGCCATTGTAATTCCTGCAGATGGTCCATCTTTTGGAACCGCCCCTTCTGGAATGTGTACATGAATATCATGTGTTTCAAAAAAATCATCTGGAATATTATATTGTCTGCTAACAGAACGGATATAACTAATTCCAGTCTTTGCAGATTCTTTCATCACATCTCCTAATTGTCCAGTAAGAAGAATTTCTCCCTTTCCAGGCATCACATTTACTTCAATTTGAAGAGTGTCTCCACCGACACTGGTCCATGCAAGCCCCCTTACAATTCCTACTTCATCTGTTTCATTAGCCATCTGGTAAGTAAATTTTTCTTTACCAAGATACTTTTCAATATTTCGTTCTGTCACCACAATTCTGTTTTTCTTTGTAGTTAAAATCTCTTTTGCTGATTTACGACAAATATTCCCAATTTCTCGCTCTAACTGTCTTACACCTGCTTCTTTTGTATAATTTCTAGCAATTTTCCAGATTGCATGTTTGCTGATCTTAAGTTGATCCTCTTGCAATCCATTTTTTCTCAATTGCTTTGGTATCAGATGCTCCTGCGCAATATGTAATTTTTCATTTTCCGTGTAACTGCTTACTTCTATGATTTCCATACGATCGAGCAATGGTCGTGGAATTGTTTGAAGTGTGTTCGCAGTTGTGATAAACAACACTTCTGACAAATCCAACGGAACCTCTAGATAGTGATCTCTAAATTTATAATTTTGTTCACTGTCTAAGACTTCTAGTAACGCTGAAAATGTATCTCCTTTGTAGTCTGTACTCACTTTATCAATTTCATCTAGCAACAACACCGGATTTTTCACACCTGCTGTCTTAACTGCATTTGCAATTCTTCCTGGCATTGCTCCTACATAAGTTTTTCTGTGTCCACGAATTTCCGCTTCGTCTCGTACTCCTCCCAAAGAAATTCTAACATATGGTTTTTTAAGTGCATTGGCCAAAGACCTCGCAATGGATGTTTTTCCTGTTCCTGGTGGTCCTACTAAACATAAAATTGGACTTTCTCCCTTTTGAGTAAGAGAACGAACTGCAAGAAATTCTAACACACGTTCTTTCACTTCTTCCAATCCGTAATGATCTTCATCCAAGATTTTTTGCGCATAATCTAAATCACTGTTATCTTTTGCTCTTTTTTCCCACGGCATATCCAAAAGCGTTTCGATGTAGGTACGGATTACTCCGCTTTCTCCTGCACCATTCATAGAACTTTTAAAGCGTTTGATTTCTTTCGCTAATTTTTCTTTTACTTCCTTCGGAGCTTTAAGTTTATGAAGCGCTTCTTCGAATTCCTCTGCATCAGAAAGAGTGCTATCGTCTCCCAATTCTTCACGGATCAGCTTTAATTCTTCTCTTAGAATGTATTCTTTTTGGTGCTTATCCATTCTTTCTTTTACTTTTCTTTGAAGTCGATCTTTTAAATTCATAACTTCCACTTCATTCATCAGGCGATCTACTAGTTTTTCATATCTTTTCCAAAACTCTTTTTCTTCCAGTATTTCTTGTTGATCCTTGTAATACAGAGGTGTATTCACCAAAATTTCATCCACTAATTTGTAGATATCTTCTATTTTGAGTATGTCTGCTACCGCTTCTTTTGACATTTTTCCATTTCTTGTAACAAAATCCGCATACACATCCTTTAAGCTTCTCACTGCAATCTCCGGATTCACATCTTCTGGAAGATCCATTCGATTTTCTTCAATTAGTTCCACTTCTCCAACAAGATAAGGATCTTCTTGCGTAATGGACTGAAGGCTAGCCCTAGACTCACCTGATACTAGAACGCGAAGTACTTTCTTTGGAAGTTTGATCATCTGACGAATCGTCACAATTGTACCAACTTCATACAAATCTTTTTGTTGTGGATTTTCGATATCCACTTCTTTTTGTGTTACAATAAACAGCTTTTGATCTTTTATCATAGCTTCCTGAATAGCCGCAATAGAACGAGGACGGCTCACGTCAAAATGAACTACCATCCCTGGCATAACAGTCATGCCTCGCAATGCAACTGTAGGAAGACTTTGTATGGTGTTTTCCATTTCAATCTCCTTTTATAATATAAAAGGGGCAGGCACATGGTTATTCCTTGTACCCACCCTACTTTTTATGCGTTTTGTGATTTCAGGAATGAAATACGTTCTTCCCCATCGCGATCATACAACGGTTCTCCCGTTCCATTCACAGTTTCTTTTGTAATCTTACAGCCTTTGATTGTTTCATCTGACGGTACTTTAAACATTGTATCCATCATAATATTTTCAACAATCGCTCGAAGACCTCTCGCTCCAGTCTTACGTGAAATTGTAAGTTCTGCAATTGCTTCTAGCGCACTTTCATCAAACTCAAGTTTTACTCCATCTAATTCAAGAAGTTTTTGATACTGCTTGATAATAGAATTTTTAGGTTCTGTCAGTATTCTTAACATTGCATCCTTGTCCAATAAATCCAAAGATACATTCACAGGAAGTCTACCAACAAGTTCTGGGATAAGACCAAACTTCACCAAATCTTGTGGACGAATCTGATGCAATAGTACATCTACATCATACTCATGTTTTAATGCAATTTCAGAATTAAATCCAATTGGTTTTTTATCCAGGCGGGTCTCAATAAGTTTGTCAATTCCTTCAAAAGCACCTCCACAAATAAACAAAATATTTGTAGTATCTATCTGGATCAATTCCTGATGTGGATGCTTTCTTCCACCTTGCGGTGGTACCGAAGCAACCGTTCCCTCAATAATTTTCAGCAACGCCTGCTGCACGCCTTCTCCTGAAACATCACGTGTAATGGATGGATTTTCTGACTTTCTTGTAATCTTGTCAATCTCATCAATATAGATAATTCCGTGCTCTGCACGACTAATATCACCATCTGCGGCCTGAATAATCTTTAAGAGGATATTTTCAACATCTTCACCTACATATCCAGCTTCTGTCAATGCCGTGGCATCTGCAATCGCAAACGGTACGTTTAAGATTTTGGCAAGCGTCTGTGCCAATAATGTTTTTCCACATCCAGTAGGTCCAAGCATTAAGATATTACTTTTCTGTAATTCTATGCCTAGATCTTGTTCTGCCATAATCCTTTTGTAGTGATTATATACAGCAACAGAAAGTACCTTCTTTGCTTCATCCTGTCCGATTACATATTCGTCCAAAAATGTTTTGATTTCCTCTGGTGTAAGAAGATTGATGTCATCAAATGCTCTTTTTTCTTCATATTCGAATTCTTCTTCAATAATTTCTGAACATATATTAATGCATTCATCGCAGATATAAGTTCCATTTGGTCCAGCAATTAGCTTTCTTACCTGAGACTGTGGTTTATTACAGAAGGAGCATCTTACTGTATCATCATTCATTTTCCCTGCCATACTGTCATTCACCTCATACTTGTTCTTAGTGATTTGTAATCACTTCGTCAATCAGTCCGTACTCTTTTGCTTCTTGCGCTGACATGAAGTTATCTCTTTCGGTATCAGCTTTGATCACATCAAGACTCTGTCCCGTGTTTGCAGCAAGCATTTCATTCAACTTCTGACGAATTTTTAAAATGTGCTCTGCAACAATCTGAATTTCTGTTGCCTGTCCCTGTGCTCCACCAGAAGGCTGATGAATCATAATTTCTGCATTTGGAAGCGCAAAACGTTTTCCTTTTTTTCCTCCCGCAAGAAGAAAAGCTCCCATGCTTGCAGCCATACCAATACATACGGTAGAAACATCACATTTGATATACTGCATTGTATCATAAATTGCTAATCCTGCTGTTACAGATCCTCCTGGACTGTTGATATATAACTGAATGTCCTTATCTGGATCATCCGCTTCCAAGAAAAGAAGCTGCGCTACAACGTTACTTGCAGATGCATCATTTACTTCCTCTCCAAGGAAAATAATTCTTTCTTTTAATAATCTTGAATAAATGTCGTAGGAGCGTTCTCCACGGCTTGTTTGTTCAACGACATAAGGTACTAAACTCATACTATCCCTCCTGAATTTTATAAGCCTGCCTGCCTATAAAAGGCAGGCGTTTAAGATGTTCTTCCCCTCAGACTTTAAGATTCCTTCAAATCTTGAATTAGGCTTCCACTGCTGATTCAGCAAGTAATGTTACTGCATCCTGTACAGCAATATCTTCTTTCATCTGATTCTTTTCATTTTCACCCATGAACTCTTTTAATTTTTCTACGTCCATCTGGTATGCTTCTGCCATCTTTGTAAGTTCCTCATCGAGTCTTTCATCAGAAACTTCGATGTTTTCTGCTTTTACAATTGCTTCAAGCACTAATCTTGTTTTAATACGTCTTTCAGCCTGTGGTCTTAATTCTTCAAACATTTTTTCTTCTGTCATTCCTGTGAACTGGAAGTATTGTTCAATAGAAAGACCTTGCTGCTGGATACGACGTGCAAAATCGTCTGCCATCTGGCGAACCTGCATATCGATCATAGCTGCTGGAAGATCCATCTGTGCATTTTCTACTGCCTGATCTACTGCCTGATCTTCTTTTTTCGCTTTTCCTTCACGCTCTTTGCGCTCTTTGATTTTTTTCTTTACATCATCCCAGTAAGCTTTGTATGTGTCGAATTCCGATACTTCTGAAGCAAATTCGTCATCAAGCTCTGGAAGATCTTTTGCTTTGATAGAGTGTACAGTGCATTTGAATACTGCTGCTTTTCCAGCAAGTTCTTCTGCCTGATAATCTTCAGGGAATGTTACATTTACTTCCATCTCTTCTTCAAGTTTTGCACCGATAAGCTGCTCTTCAAATCCTGGAATGAAAGATCCTGATCCGATTGTAAGTGGGTAGTTTTCTGCTTTTCCACCATCAAATGCAACTCCATCAACAAATCCTTCGAAATCTAATGTGATTTCATCTTTATCTTCAACTGCACGATCTGTAACTTCTACAGTTCTTGCATTTCTAACGCGTTCTTTTTCAATTTCTTCATCAACTTCTGTTGACATAACTCTTGTAGAAACTTTATCTACTTTTAATCCTTTATATTCACCAAGTGTAACTTCTGGTTTTACTGCAACTTCTGCTGTAAAGATAAATTCTTTTCCTTTTTCTAACTGTACAACATCAATCTGTGGCTGAGATACGATATCTAAACCGCACTCATCGTATGCTTTGCTGTAAGCTTCTGGAATCATCTGGTTTGCTGCTTCTTCATAGAATACTGCTGCTCCATACATTTTTTCAATCATCTGTCTTGGAACTTTTCCTTTACGGAATCCAGGCACGCTGATTTGTTTACGTTGTTTTAAGTAAGCTGCCTGTAACGCTTTTTCTACGTCCTCTGCCGGAACTTCGATTGTAAGTTTCGCCATGTTATGTTCTAAATTTTCTACCTTTAAACTCATTTTAAAATTTCCTCCTTGATTCGTACCATTCAAACGCAACTTAATCTTCTTTGTATTTCTCTTGTTCTGAAAAAATTACATTCGCAGTCATTGAACCAGTATAGCACATTCGTCTATAAATTTCTAGTCTTTTTTCCTATATTTATTGCAAATCCAAAAGCGGTTTGCTACACTAGAAGTATCTTAAATTTTGAATGGAGGTTTTAGCAATGAAAAAAATTTATGTATTTCTTGCAGATGGTTTTGAGGAAGTAGAAGCACTTACTGTTGTTGATCTTTTAAGGCGCGCCCAATGTGATGTTTCTATGGTATCTGTTACTGGTGATCTAGTGGTACACAGCGCGCATGGTATTGATATAAAAGCAGACTGCCTTTTTGATGCTGTAACAGAAGATGCGGATATGCTCGTTCTTCCTGGTGGTTTACAAGGAACCGCAAATCTCAAAAAACATACTGGTCTTGCTTCTCTTGTATCGAATTACAACAAAGCGGGCAAGTTTGTGACTGCAATTTGTGCTGGACCAACTGTTCTTGGCCACTTTGGAATTTTAAACGGGAAGAAGGCTTGCTGTTATCCAAACATGGAAGAAGGGCTTTTGGGAGCAGAGGTTTCCTTTGATCCAGTTACTGTAGATGGAAATCTCATCACCGGTCGTGGTCTTGGTGTTGCAATTCCTTTTGCACTTACACTAATTGAAGTTCTGTTAGATGCAGAAACCTCTGAAAAGATTAAAACATCGATTGTATTCTAACAAAATCGTTTTTCAACTACGAAAGGACATAGAAAATGGAAATTGAACGCAAATATTTGGTTTCTTCCGAAGCTCTTCCAAAGGATTTGGAAACCTATCCTTTTCGTATGATCGAGCAGGGATATTTATGTACAGATCCTGTTGTACGCATTCGAAAAGACAACGAGCAATACTTTCTCACTTACAAATCAAAAGGTCTTATGGTTCGAGAAGAATCTAATCTTCCACTTTCTAAGGAAGCATATCTACATTTAAAAACAAAAATTGATGGTCGGATAATATCCAAAAAGCGGTATATGATTCCATTTGCGGATACTTACGTGATTGAACTCGATATTTTTCTTGAGGAACTTGCTCCTTTGATTCTTGCCGAGGTAGAATTCCCAGACGAAAACCGTGCAAACAAGTTTGTACCTCCCGCCTGGTTTGGAGAAGATGTCACCTTTTCCAGCGACTATCATAATAGCACCTTGAGTAAACGGGATTGTAATTAATGTTATACACTTGCATCACAAAAGGGCTGCCTACTAATTTCTTAGTGGGACAGCCCTTTTCGTTAATCTGCAAGTCCGAACGCATCATGCACAGAAATCATAGCACGTTCTACATCATTTTCATCAATCAAGACAGTAATTCTTACTTCTGAAGTAGAAATCATACTGATATTTACCCCTGCATTAAACAATGCTTCAAACATTTTCGCTGCAATTCCAGGATTGCTTAACATTCCTGCTCCTACAACAGATATTTTAGCCACATTGTCTTTATGTAAAATATCGCTGATTCCTAGAAGTTCCTTGCTTCTCTCAAGCAGAGAAAGTGTTTCATTTAGATCATCTTGTGCAATGGTAAAGGAAATATCTTTTGTTCCTCCACGTCCAACTGACTGTAAAATCAAATCTACGTTAATGTTATTTTTTGCCAGTGTATTGAATATTCTAAAGGCAACCCCTGGTTTATCATCCACTCCAATTACAGATATTCTCGATGTATTTTTGTCGGATGCTACTCCGCTGATTAACATTTTTTCCACTTTTGCTACCTCCTTGACGATTGTTCCTGGGTTATTATTCAGGCTAGATCTTACTACCAACTGTACTCCATATTTTTTAGCCATTTCTACTGAACGGTTATGCAATACTTTTGCTCCAAGAGACGCAAGTTCTAGCATCTCTTCATAGCTGATTTCCTTCAGTTTTCTTGCATTAGATACCACTCTTGGGTCTGCAGTATAGACTCCATCCACATCCGTGTATATCTCACACAAATCAGCGTGTAGTGACGCTGCAATTGCCACTGCACTTGTATCCGATCCACCTCTTCCTAAAGTAGCGAAATCGTCATATTTATTTACTCCCTGAAATCCCGTAACAACAACAATCTTTTTATAATCCAATTCGTGACGAATTCTCTGGGAATCTACACGTTTTACACGTGCTCCTCCATACGTGCTTGTACAGTGAAATGCCACCTGAAATGCGTTTAAAGAAACAGCTGGAACTCCCAGTGAATTAATAGCCATTGATAAAAGCGAAGCCGATACTTGCTCACCTGTTGCCAACAACATATCCATCTCTCGTTTGGACGGGTCAGAAGTGATCATTTTGGCTTTTTGTATCAATTCGTCTGTTGTATCTCCCATTGCCGATAATACAACTATGATGTCATTTCCCTTTCTGTAGTCTTCGATACATCGTTCTGCTACCCGGAAAATACATTCCTTGTCAGCGACAGAACTTCCTCCAAATTTCTTTACAATCAGCATATGCTTCCTCCTGTCTATTCTTCTTCAAACAAACGTGAAATCAGTGTATATCCCTCTTCTATCATTCTTCCTGTTTCCCGCGCTGTGATCTCATTATATCCTTTCTTTCCTTCCATATCCTGTCTACTATCATAAATCAAATATGGAACAGGATCTGCCGTATGTGTTCGGATACTCACAGGGGTTGGATGGTCCGGTAGAACCAAAAGTCTAAAATCCTCTCCTGCTTGATACATGCTGTCAACAACCGTTCCGATAATATACTGATCAATGTTTTCCATTGCTTTCATTTTATTTTTCACACTTCCCTGATGACCCATTTCATCTGGTGCTTCTACGTGGATATATGCAAAATCTGCATTTTCTCTCAATAATGCATTTAATGCTGCTTTTGCTTTTCCAAGATAATTTGTATGAAGGCCGCCATTGGCTCCTTCCACAATGATATTACGCATACCCGCTCCTACTGCGATTCCTTTTAACAAATCCACCGCAGATACCATAACACCTTCTTTGTTAAATTTTGTTTCAAATGATGGAAGTGTTGGTCTGGTACCCGCTCCCCAAAACCACATTGAGTTTGCTGGATTTAGACCTTTTTCCTTTCTTTCAAGGTTCAGTGGATGACTCGACAATATATCATAGCTTTTCTCCATCATTGCCCTTAAACCAGCTTCTTTTGGAAGGTAATCGCCAATTGGCTTTGTCAAAATATCATGGGGTGCCGTAAGTTCTGCTATTTTCCCCTTTTTCCAAACAAGAAGATGTCTGTAACTTGTACCAGGATATAGTTCATACTCTTTTGTATTGAAGTGCTCCTGCAATGTCTTTAACAGTACTTGTGCATCTTCCGTACAAATCTCATCCGCACTGTGATCTTTCAATCTTTTGTCTTCATACTGCTCTTCCTCTTCTGTTAGAGTCACAAGATTACACCGAATCGAAACATCTGTTTCTTTCAGGTCCACGCCGATGCTAAGTGCTTCCAGCGGAGATCTTCCTGTGTAATATTGTCTTGGATCGTAGCCCATCACAGACAAATTTGCAATATCACTTCCCGGTGTCATCCCTTTGGGGACTGTTCGTACCATTCCAAGTTCTGACACTGGAGAGAGCATATCAAGCGTTGGTGTATACGACGCTTCAAGGGGTGTTTTTCCACCTAGCTCTTCTCTTGGTTCATCTGCCATTCCATCACATAAAACAACTATATATTTCATAGATTTCTATCCTTCCACACGAATCATGTGTAAAATTTCCGGAAACTGTGAAGCGCTTTCTTCATACCCTGCTTCACTGAATTCTTTCGTTACAAAGCCAAACTCTCCAGTCAGGCTCTCTACTTGCACCAATCTAACCGTTCCAAATGCTTGCTCTAAGCGCTCAGCCAACTCTTCTTGCGTTCCTTTGATTCTTACAAAATATTTCTTTGTTGTATTCGCTAAAGAAACCAACGGTGCCTTTTCTTCTGTCCACGAAGCCATAATATTTTCATTTTTATGTTTTGCTGCTTCAATCACATCCACTACGACCGCACTTGCAGTTGGAAGTTTTCCCGCACCACTTCCATAAAACATTGCATCCCCAAGAACATTTCCACGAACAAACACGGCATTAAATACATCATTTACACTGTATAATGGATGTTCTTGTCCTAACAATACTGGAGATACGATGGCACAAACCTGATCATTCTTCCTTTTTGCGGACGCAAGAAGTTTGATTGTCATTCCCATTTCTTTTGCATACATCATATCTTCTTTTGTTATTTTTGTAATCCCTTCTGTATGGATTTCTTCAAAATCAACCGTTTTCCCTGTGATAATAGACGAGAGAATTGCAATTTTTCTACATGCATCCTGTCCTTCCACATCTGCTTCCGGGTTCAATTCCGCATACCCTTTGTCCTGTGCCTCTTTTAAAACGTCAGCATAGTCATCTCCGTTATAAAACATTTTTGTCATCATATAATTGGTGGTACCATTTAAAATCCCTGTAACTTCCTCAATCCTGTCTGCAGTAAGACATTCATGAAGATTACGAATAATTGGAATTCCACCACCAACGCTTGCTTCAAACAAGAAATTCACATTCTGCTCCTTTGCAATGGAAAGAAGTTCTGTTCCATAACTTGCAACAAGTGCTTTGTTTGATGTCACTGCACTTTTTCCTGCCAAAAGACATCTCTTAACAAATGTATATGCCGGTTCTAGTCCTCCCATAACCTCTACTACAATTTCTACTTCTGGATCGTTTACAATTTCTTCAAAATCATGAATAAGAATTTTTTCTACTGGGTCTCCTGGAAACTCTCTTAGATCAAGAACGTATTTTATATTAATTTCTTCTCCTGTTCTTTGCGTGATTAACTCTTCATTGGTTCGTAGCACTTCCACAACACCTGAACCAACGGTACCATATCCCATTACTGCTATATTTATCATGTTTTCCTCCTGACTTTCTCCACAGAATTTATTGCTGTTGCATCAGATACGCATTGATAAACGGATCAATATTTCCATCCATTACAGCACCAACATTGCTTATTTCTGTATTTGTACGATGATCTTTTACCATAGTATACGGTTGCATGACGTAGGATCTAATCTGGCTTCCAAAATTAATATCCTTTACTTCCCCTCGAATACCAGATACTTTTTCTGCCTGTTCTTGTTGCTTCATAAGATATAATTTTGCTTTTAACATCTGCATTGCTTTGTCTTTGTTCATATGCTGAGAGCGTTCGTTTTGACATTGCACCACAATTCCTGTTGGAAGGTGGGTAATTCGAATCGCAGAAGAAGTCTTATTAATATGCTGTCCACCTGCTCCACTGGATCGATACGTATCAATTCTTAAATCATCTTCGTCAATTTCAATATCAAGATCTTCCTCAATGTCCGGAATTACATCACAAGATGAGAATGATGTTTGTCGTTTTCCTGCTGCATTAAATGGTGAAATTCTAACAAGACGATGGACGCCTTTTTCTGATCGAAGATATCCGTACACATTTTCTCCGGATACTTCAAATGTCACCCCTTTGATTCCAGCAACATCTCCTTCTAAATAATCAAGAACTTCTAATTTAAAGCCTCTCTTTTCAGCCCAACGGCTGTACATACGGTAAAGCATACTTGTCCAATCACAAGCTTCTGTTCCACCCGCTCCGGCATGCAATGTAACAATTGCATTACAATTATCATATTCCCCTGTGAGTAGTGTTTGAATTCGGAGTTTTTCAAATTTTTCTTCAAAATCTGAAAGTTCTTCTTCTATCCCTTGAATAGTTTCCTCATCTGCATCTTCTTCACTCATCTCAATCAATAGTTCAAGATCTTCACAAGAATGAAATAATTCTTCCATCTCTTTTACTGTATCTTGAAGTCCTTTTAAATCCTTCATTGTGTGTTTTGATGCCTCTGGATCATCCCAAAAACCTGGTTCTTCAATTCTTCGTTCCAGTTCTTCTATTCGTTCTTTCTTTGACGCTACGTCAAAGTGAATCCCTCAAATCTTTCAGTGGTTCTTCATAAGCACTCAGTCTCATTTTTAATTCATCGATTAAAACCACTTTATTCACCTCTTTCTATCGTTGTAATTTTATTTAGCTTACCAAAACATATGAGAATCTGCAACAGCAGATTCTCATAGAAATTCGTTTTATTTGTTTCTGCCACAGCATTGTTTATACTTCTTTCCACTTCCACATGGGCATGGATCGTTTGGATAAACTTTTTTGTCTGCTCTTTTTTGTGGAGCCTGGCTTGCAGAATCATCTTTATTTGTACCTGTTACTTTTGCAACTTCTTCTCTCTCCACTTTTTGTTCTACTTGAATATGGAATAACGTACGAATAGTAGTTTCTGCAATGGATTTCGTCATTTCTCCAAACATATCGTATCCCATCATCTTGTATTCAACAAGTGGATCTCTTTGTCCATAAGCTTGAAGTCCGATTCCTTGACGCAGCTGTTCCATATCATCAATATGGTCCATCCATCTTCCATCTATGATCTTAAGAAGCACAACTCGTTCCACTTCTCTTATCTGCTCTTTTTCAGGGAATTCCGCTTCTTTTGCTTCGTATGCCTTAACAGCTCTTTCTTTGATCAGATGCTTTAACTCTTTTGCTTCCATGTTTCTCATCTCTTCATCTGATGGAAGTTCAAGTTGAGGAATGGTAAAATGTAATCTTCTTTCAAATTCATTTAAATCCCACTCTTGGGCATCAACCTCTGTGGAAATATAGCGATCAACAGTATCTTCCGCGTATTCTGTAATCATACTATAGATCGTATCACGCATACTTTCGCCGTCGAGAACTCGGCGTCTCTCTCCATATACGATCTCTCTTTGCTCATTCATAACTTGATCGTATTCCAATAGATTTTTACGAATTCCAAAGTTGTTACTTTCAATCTTCTTTTGTGCTTTCTCGATGGCATTCGAAAGCATCTTATGCTCGATTTGTTCCCCTTCTTCTATTCCAAGGGTATTGAAAACAGTCATCATCTTATCAGAACCAAATAATCTTAACAGATCATCCTCCAAAGAAATGTAGAATCTAGATTCTCCTGGATCTCCCTGACGTCCTGAACGACCTCTTAGCTGATTATCAATACGTCTTGACTCATGACGCTCTGTACCGATAATTTTTAATCCACCTGCTGCTCTTGCTTCATCGTCAAGTTTAATATCTGTACCACGACCAGCCATATTCGTAGCAATTGTCACGGCACCATGTGCTCCGGCTTCAGCAACGATTTCCGCTTCAAGTTCATGGAATTTTGCATTCAATACTTTATGCTGAATTCCTTCTTTTTTCAGCATTTTGCTAAGAAGCTCAGAAATTTCGATTGTAATTGTACCGACAAGTACTGGCTGACCTGTAGCATGGGCTCTTTTTACTTCCTCTACGACAGCTTTAAATTTTTCCTTTTCTGTCTTGTAAACAGCATCATCCAGGTCTTTTCTTTGTACTGGTTTGTTTGTAGGAATCTCTATAACATCCATTCCATAAATATCACGGAACTCTTTTTCTTCTGTAAGAGCAGTACCAGTCATACCACTTTTTTTGTTATATTTATTGAAAAGATTCTGGAATGTAATAGTTGCAAGTGTCTTGCTTTCTCGTTTTACCTTTACATGCTCTTTTGCTTCGATTGCTTGATGAAGTCCGTCTGAATAACGACGTCCTGGCATGATACGTCCAGTAAATTCATCAACGATCATGACTTCGCCTTCCTGGGTTACCACATAATCCTGATCACGGAACATCAAATTATGTGCACGAAGTGCAAGAATAATATTGTGCTGTATTTCCAAATTATCTGGGTCTGCTAGGTTGTCTATATGGAAAAACTGCTCTACTTTTTTGACACCATCTTCGGTAAGATTGATATTCTTTTCTTTCTCATTAACAATAAAGTCTCCCGTTTCTTCGATGTCTTCTCCCATAATAGCATTCATCTTTGTAAACTCGCCACTTGCCTCTCCGCGTTTCAACTGGCGCGCAAGAATGTCACATGCTTCATAAAGTTTTGTAGACTTTCCACTTTGTCCAGAAATAATAAGTGGAGTTCTGGCTTCATCGATCAGAACAGAGTCAACCTCATCGATAATCGCAAAATGCAATCCTCTTTGTACAAGTTGCTCTTTATAGATCACCATATTATCACGAAGATAGTCGAATCCAAGTTCATTATTTGTAACGTAAGTGATATCACAATTATAAGCCTCACGACGCTCGTCATTTTCCATTGAATTCAAAACAACACCAACGGTAAGTCCTAAAAATTGATGTACTTGTCCCATCCACTCTGCATCACGCTTTGCAAGGTAATCGTTGACGGTTACAATGTGAACCCCTTTTCCTTCCAATGCATTTAAATAAGCTGGCAAGGTAGATACAAGTGTTTTTCCTTCTCCAGTCTTCATCTCGGAAATACGTCCTTGATGAAGGATAATTCCTCCGATCAACTGCACTCTATAGTGTCTCATACCCAGAACTCTTTTTGCTGCTTCTCTTACAACTGCAAATGCTTCTGGAAGAAGATCATCTGTTGTTTCTCCTTCTGCAAGACGTTGTTTAAATTCTCTTGTTTTATCTTTTAATTCTGCATCCGATAAAGCCTCAATTTCTGGCTCAAGTGCCTCAATTCGATCTACAATCGGGTAAATACGCTTTAATTCATTTTCACTATGTGTTCCGAAAACTTTACTAAACAAACCCATAATCTGTAATTAACTCCTTGTCTAAATTTACTATAGGCAACATTTTAACACTATCTTGTTCCAAATTCAACAAACATCGTATCTAGAAATCAACTCTATTTTCTAAAAATAATGTTTTTTACCCTTTTTTTGCATTCTCACGTAACTGAGCCATCGCTTTGCTCTCAATCTTTTCAATCTCTTCTGAGGATAAATGCAATTCTCTTCCTATTTGCTCTGTCGTATATGGCTTCTCTTTTGAGATACCAAATCTTAATTTTATCACTTGTTGCTCTGTCTCTGTAAGGGAACTTAACAACTCATTGATTTCTTCCTGGCGAATTAAGGATGCGATTGCAGCATCTGCTGCATTGATTTGCTCTTCCTCTTGCGTTTGTTCCTCCTTAGAATCCTTCTCTTCCTTTTCTAGCATAGAAGGATCTTGCATCAAGCGTAAAATCTCCTCTATTTCTTCCACGGATGTATCCTTTATTTTTTTTGCAAGATCTGCTGCAGATGGTTCTTCCTTGGAAACTTGTTTGAATTCTTCCTTTGCATCTTTAATTTTTTGCATCGTTTCAGCCACATAAGCTGGCACCTTTATCTCTTCCGTTAATTCCTGAACCGCTTCTGTCATGGCTTGCCAAATATAGGTAGATGCATACTCATGAAAATCACTTTCCACTGTGTGATCATACTGCATCACTGCTTCCATAAGTCCAAGATTTCCTTCTTGAACAAGATCCATAAAAGGCAACCCACATCCAGCATACAAGCCAGCCATGGAAATAACCTGTCTTAGTCCCTGTTCCTGCAGTTGCATCCGCGCCTCTTCTTTTCCATCTGCACAGGCTTTTAACAATGCTCTTTCTTCCTCTTTGCTTAGAACAGGAATCTTACAGACTTCCTCGAAGTATATCTTCATAGGTTCTGTGAGTTCTACATGCTCCGGAATCGTAATTCCTATTTTTTTCAATTCTTCTATGCTATTCATCATCTTGTGTTACCTTTCAATCTTATATTCTCCTGCGACAAAATTATATCTTTTCAATAATTTCACCACTTCTGTATGCTGCAAGAAGCAGCTTTAAATCTTCTATTTTTTCTTTTATTTTTTTGCCATCATCGGTATCTCCTACCAAACAGCGATCCAGGTTTCTCTTTACAACCATGTAATCCGAGTGAATATCGCTTTCTTTCATAATCGCAGCTTCTGTCGATTCAAATGGCTCATGCGCTACCAAAAGCAATCCATGTGAATTGTAGATCAAGGTATACCCTGCAATTCCTGTTTCTTTTTGATAGGCTTTCGAAAATCCACCATCTATGACCAAAACTTTTCCATTGCATTTTACTGGACTTTCTCCATTTTTTCTTTTTACCGGAACATGTCCGTTTACAATACGGGCATCTTCTGTGTCAAGACCAAACTCTTTCATAATACTATCTACCACTTTTTCATCTTCTAAAAAGCGATAATAAGGATTTTTCTTTTCCACATGGGTTTCCTTTTCTGCAAGAAAATATCTTTCAAATGTAGCCATTTTATCTTTTCCAAACAAAGGAGATGCCGGATGCTGCCAAATATACCACATGATATCTTTTCCATTTTCTCGCTCTTCTTCATTCAACGCAAAAAATCCTTTTCTTAAATAGCGATCCAGTGCATCATATAAAGATTTGCCTTTAAATTTATTACCAAACACTTCCACTTCTTTTAGACTTCCATCTTCATTTAGTGGAACACAGCCATGGTATAAAAGATTGTTGTTGTATACTTTATACAACCCTCCTTTTGCGAGAAGAAAACGGATATGCTCCTGCAATTTTTCGCATCCTGCAAAAGCACGTTCCAATCGTTCCATTACTTCTTCTTCCTCATCTGTAAGGGTGTATGGATCTTTTGGATCGATTGTTGGGAAGTTCGTATCTAAAAGTTTATATTCTTTTCCATCGAGACATATGGTACCCTTTTCATAATCAATGCGGTGCAAAAGTGCACGATCTTCCATTCCAAATTCTTTATGACGCTGAATAATCTGTCCTTCTATTTTAAACTGGATGATCGAGATTGCCTTATGCATCCATACATCCATATCCATTTCTGCCTGGTTTTGATGATCTACACCTTTTAATGCAAAACATTTACATGGATCTTTTCCATAAACACCAAGTGCAAAGGTAGCAAGGGGAAGGAGATTGATTCCATAACCATCTTCAAGAATATCAAGATTTCCATATCTGGCACATATACGGATGACATTTGCAATACATCCTCTTTGTCCTGCCGCTGCTCCCATCCATACCACATCATGATTCCCCCACTGAATATCTACAGAATGGTAGTTGATCAATTGATCCATGATAATATGTGGTCCGGGACCACGATCATAAATATCTCCTATAATATGTAGATGATCTACTACAAGCCTTTGAATCAACTTTGAGATTGCCTGTATAAATTGCTCTGCACGTCCGATTTCTATGATGGTTGAGATAATTTCACTGTAATACGCTTCTTTATCATTTAACTCTGCTTTTTCCGTAATCAACTCTTCAATTACATATGCAAAATCTTTTGGAAGTGATTTTCTAACCTTAGATCTCGTATATTTACTGGCAGCACGTTTCGCCACTTCTACCAATCGATACAAATTAATTTTATACCAATCTTTTATATTACTTTCGTATTTTTTCACTTGACGAATTTTTTCTTTTGGGTAATAAATTAATGTTGCAAGAGACTGTTTATCTTTTGCACTTAATGTATTTCCAAATACATCGTCTATTTTTCTCTTCACGGATCCAGAACCATTCTTTAGCACATGAGCAAATGCTTCATATTCTCCGTGAATATCTGTCAAAAAATGCTCTGTACCCTTCGGAAGATTTAAGATTGCCTGCAGATTAATAATTTCTGTCGATGCCCGTGCGATCGTCGGATATAATTCAGACAATCGTTCCAAATATCTTGTTTCAAGATCTTTCATAATCCTCTCCATTCTGGTGTATCAACCACTTAAAGTCCTATCACATCACTCATATCATATAATCCCGCCGGTTTTCCTGATAAAAACTTCGCTGCTTCTACAGCTCCTTTTCCAAAAACGCCACGAGAAAATGCGGTATGTTTGAACTCGATCACTTCATCCAATCCTGCGAAGATCACTTCGTGTTCCCCTACAATGGTTCCCCCTCTTACTGCGGAGATTCCAATTTCTTTTTCTCCTCTTTTTTGTCTTACCTGGCTACGGTCATAAATGTATGTATACTCTTCTTCCAACGCATCCTTTACAGAATCCGCCAGTGCAAGTGCTGTTCCACTAGGTGCATCTAACTTTTGATTGTGATGTTTTTCAATAATTTCCACATCATATCCAGCTGGCGCCAATACCTTTGCTGCATCTTTTAGCAATTTCATAAGAAGATTAATTCCCAGTGACATATTTGCTGACTTTAACACCGCTATTTTTTTTGCCGTCTCCTCAACTTTATGTAACTGCTCTTCTGTTAAACCAGTCGTACATAAAACTACAGGTAAATTCTTTTGCACACAATAGTCAAGAAGGGAATCCACTGCTTTTGAATTTGAAAAATCAATCACTACATCTGCCAAAACATCACACTTCGCAATCTTTTGAAATACTGGGTATGGATTTGGCAACTCTGTGTAGGAATCCACGCCTGCCACAATTTCCATTCCATCTTCCTGTTCTATAAGTTCCGTAACAATCCGTCCCATTTTTCCATTGCATCCATGCATCAATACTTTTATCATGTTAACTCCTCCTGCTTCTATCGTTCAATTCATGGCTTTTTATCCTTATTCTATACAAAAAAGGATACCACATCTGAGTGCTTACCTCAATGTATGATATCCCTTTAACAATCATATATTACCTACTATACCGATAATGTGATTCCGAAATCAGTCATTGCTTTTGCAAGTTTTTCTGTATTTGCTTCTGTCAGCTCTGTAAGCGGCATACGAAGCCCTCCAACTTCCATTCCCATAAGATTGAGTGCTTTTTTTACAGGAATTGGATTGACCTCACTAAAAAGCTGTTCGATCAAAGGAAGTGCTTTTAATTGTAGTGCGCAACTTCCTGCCACATCTCCTGCAAAAAATTTTGCACAGATATCATGAGCCTGCTTTGGTGCAACGTTCGCTAGAACAGAGATCACGCCTTTTCCCCCAAGAGAAAGAACTGGAACAATCTGATCATCATTTCCAGAATAGAGATCAATCTTTCCATCTGTAAGGTTCATCACCTTTGCAACTTGTGAAATATCACCGGATGCCTCTTTAATTCCGACAATATTTTCTACATCTTTAAAAAGTGCTGCCGCTGTAGATGGCTCTATATTCATCCCTGTTCTGCTCTTTACACTATATAAAATAATCGGAACTTTTGCAGCTTCTGCAATCGTTCTAAAATGACAGTAGAGCCCCTTCTGTGTAGCTTTGTTATAATACGGTGTTACCACAAGAAGCCCATCTGCGCCTGCTTCAGCCGCCTCTACTGACATAGCCGTTGCTGTACGTGTACAGTTCGATCCTGTACCTGCTATAACCGGAATACGATTTTTTGCACGCTCTGCCGTAAAGCGAACACAATCCATATGTTCTTCTTCTGTCAAGGTAGAAGCTTCTCCTGTTGTTCCGCAAATTACAATACTATCTGTCCCCTGATTGCAATGGTATTCAATCAACTCGTCTAATTTATCATAATTCACACTTCCGTCTGTATGAAATGGCGTAACAATTGCAACACCGGTTCCTTTGAAAATTGCCATATCCGATCCCCCTGATTCTGCTCATTTTTACTTCAAAGTCTACCATTTTCTCCCACTGTTGTCAATGTATCCAAAACTCCAAGCATCCCTATTTTTTCACATTATCCCAACTATTTTACTCGTCCAAACATTCCAATTTACTAACCGATACTTCATATGCGGTACGTGTCTGCGTTTCTGTCTCTGATAATTTTTTTACATATTCTCTACTTTGAATTCTTCCAAGCACTTGTACATGCTCTCCTACCTCAAATCCAGAAGCGTATCTTGCATTACGGCCCCAGCAAATACATGGAATATAATCTGATTTTCCATATGGACGATTGACCGCAAGTAACAGATCCGCAATTTCTCTTCCGAGTGGTGTTTTTCTATATACCGGTTTTTTACAAATATACCCTTCCAAAAAGATATGATTTGTTTTTACCGCATCTAGCTGCTCATCCACAAACTCCGCTTCTCTTACAAAAACCGATAAAACCAGTCTGTTTTTCTGCTCCTCGTGGCGATTGTAAGATCGAAACTGACCGGACACACAAATATACTCTCCCGTATAATCCTGCGTCACATCAATTAACCGTTCTGAAACCATAAGCGGTATTCTATCATCTGAATTGCTTAATCGCTTCACAAGCACATCCACCATGTAAAATCCTTCTCCAAACACTTCGTGGCTATATGTAAATTCTGAAGCCACCTTCCCCGTGATGGTTACCTGGTTGTTTTCAATTACCTTATCTGACATTATTCTTTTTTCTCCCTTCCTCTTCGTGGTATTTTTAAGTCACTACTAAGTTTATGAAGTGCACTTCCCCATTAGACCTGGCTTCTTAGAAAACCGTTCGACAAAATATGTTTCAAGAAATTTCTTTTCTTATCTCCTATTTTGTGATAAGATAAATAAGTTACAATCACATTATCATAGAAGAAAGAGTGTTATTATCATGAAAACAAAACGTGAAGATGTTAGAAATATCGCTATTATTGCCCATGTTGATCATGGAAAAACAACTTTAGTAGATGAACTTCTAAAACAAAGCGGTGTATTCCGTGAAAATCAGGAAGTTGCAGAACGAGTAATGGATTCCAATGACATTGAAAGGGAACGTGGAATCACAATTTTATCAAAAAATACAGCTGTATATTATAAAAATACAAAAATTAATATCATCGATACACCAGGACATGCAGACTTTGGTGGTGAGGTAGAACGTGTACTGAAGATGGTAAATGGTGTTGTTCTTGTTGTCGACGCCTTTGAAGGTGCAATGCCTCAGACAAAATTTGTTCTCAAAAAAGCTTTAGAGCTTAACCTTCCTGTTATCGTATGTATCAATAAAATAGACCGTCCAGAAGCTAGACCTGATGAAGTAATTGATGAAGTCCTTGAGTTGTTTATGGACCTTGACGCTTCGGATGAACAGCTTGACTGTCCATTTGTTTATGCATCTGCAAAAGCAGGAATTGCAGTTCTTGATCTAACAGATGACGAAAAAGACATGCAGCCACTGTTTGAGACAATCATTGATTATATTCCAGCTCCGGAAGGAGATCCAGAAGCTCCTACTCAGGTCCTTATCAGTACAATTGATTATAACGAATACGTCGGTCGTATTGGTGTTGGTAAAGTAGACAATGGAACAATCAGCGTAAATCAAGATATGGTCGTTGTAAATCATCACGATCCTTCCAGAAAACAAAAAGTCAAAATCAGCAAATTATATGAGTTTGATGGTTTAAATAAAGTAGAAGTAAAACAAGCTTCTATTGGCTCCATTGTTGCAATCTCTGGTATCGCAGATCTTTCCATCGGAGACACCTTATGTTCTCCAGAAGCTCCCGATCCAATTCCTTTCCAGAAAATATCAGAGCCAACCATTTCTATGCAGTTTAATGTAAATGACAGTCCTTTCGCTGGACAAGAAGGTAAATTTGTAACTTCTCGTCATTTACGTGAACGATTATTCCGCGAATTAAACACAGACGTGAGTCTTCGTGTTGAAGAAACGGAAAATACAGATAGCTTTAAGGTTTCTGGACGTGGAGAACTTCATCTTTCTGTTCTTGTAGAAAATATGAGACGTGAAGGGTATGAATTTGCTGTAAGTAAAGCAGAAGTTCTTTACAAAACAGACGAAAACGGAAAGAAATTAGAACCTATGGAACTTGTATATGTGGATGTTCCAGAAGACTGTACAGGTGTTGTCATTGAAAAACTCAATCAAAGAAAAGGAGAGCTTCGTAATATGAGCACTTCCAATGGTGGATACACAAGACTTGAGTTCTCAATCCCATCTCGTGGACTGATTGGATATCGCGGGGATTTCCTAACAGACACCAAAGGAAACGGGATCTTAAATACAAGTTTTGACGGATATGCTCCATACAAAGGAGACATTCAGTACAGAAAACAAGGATCTTTAATTGCATTTGAAACTGGTGAATCTGTAACTTATGGGCTTTATGGAGCTCAAGAACGTGGAACATTATTTATTGGAGCTGGTGAAAAAGTTTACAGCGGTATGGTAATCGGGCAAAACGCAAAAACAGACGATATCGAAGTAAATGTATGTAAGACAAAACACTTGACAAACACACGTTCTTCTAGTGCAGATGAAGCATTACGCCTGACACCACCTCGTGTACTAAGTCTGGAAGAAGCACTTGATTTCATCGACACAGATGAACTTCTTGAAGTTACTCCAAAAAATCTTCGTATTCGAAAGAAAATTTTGGATCAGAGAATGCGTAAAAGAAGTAATAACAATAAATAATTTTATTTTACAGACTTTTAAAGGAGACATTTTATGAAGAAATATGCAGATGCCTTTCTACGGAGCCTAACAAATATACTCGAACTTATCATTGCTGCTCTTTTAGCTGGGGGCATTATCATTATGACCGTTCAATTAATTTTATCTTTTGGGAACCTGACAGACATCGGAAAATATCCGAATTATGATGATCTTCTTACCACCTGTCTAAACCTGATCATTGGAGTAGAAATGATCCGTATGTTATATCTTCATACTCCAATGACAGTTTTTGAGGTATTACTATTTGCAATTGCTCGTCAAATTATCATCGGGCATTCTGTTCCGCTACACACACTGATCGGAGTCCTTTCTATTGCGATTCTGTTTGCTACAAGGAAATTTCTTTTTGTAGCCTTTGATGAATCAGAGCGAATGGTTTTCCGAGCTTCTCAAAAAGTACGAACAGTAAATAGAATTCTTCATTCAAATATACCTTATAAAAACGATGAAACATTACATGATCTTTTATTACGCAAAATGGACGAACAAGACATGGAAGTCGGAAGCGATGCCTGCCTGTACCTGCAAAATATCGGCTTACGTATTGCAAAGATGAAACATGGAAAAATTACTCGAATTGAAGTAATTCGATCCATTCAGTAATATGAAAATACATTTAAAAGGAGGGTTATTCTTATGCCAGTTTTAGACAAAAATAATCAGGCAATGGTAAAAAAATACCAGGATTTTATTCTAAGTAGTCCCTACAGCAAGCTATCTCAAGATATGCGTTGGGAAAACGTTAAAAATACATGGGAAAGCGATTATGTATATCTAGAAGATCCACAGACAAAAGAAATTACTGCTGCCCTTTCTATTCTTTCAATCAAAGCAGTTGACGGAAAGAGTTTGATGTACGCAAATAGAGGACCTGTCTGCGATTTTTACGATATTGATACTGTTTCCAAACTGATCAAGGAAGCGCTTCCTGTTGCAAAACAACGGAATGCATTTGTACTTCGAATAGATCCAGAAGTTTATTATGATCAATCTTTAATCGACCAATATAAAGAGAAAGGATTTACATTCCGTGACCGTCAGACAGAGATCCATTCTTTTACACAACCTCATTACAATATGATTATGGATATTTCTTCTGGAGACGAAGAAAAAATCCTCTCCTCTTTTCATAGCAAAACAAGATACAATATTCGTTTAGCGAAAAGAAAAGGAATTCAAACACGATGGGGACGTTCACAAAAAGAAATTGATATTTTTCATGATCTAACAAAAATCATGGCTGAACGACAAGGTATTACTTATCGTCCAAAAGAGTACTTTGAAAGGATGATCGCAGCTTATCCCGAAATCAGAATCTATATTTCAGAATTTGAAAACACTCCATTATCTGCTGCTATTGCGTTCCCTTATAACGACAAAATGTGGTATCTCTACGGAGCGAGTTCTAATGAAATGCGCAACAAAATGCCAAACTACGATATGCAGTGGTCTATGATTAAATGGGCTATTGAATTAAAAAAACATTTTTACGATTTTGGTGGTGTATTTACTTTGGACAACTCCGATGGACTATTTGCTTTCAAAAGTGGTTTTTGTGGAGAAACTCCTGTCACAGAGTGGATTGGTGAATTGGATTATATCTACGATGAAGAAGCCTATCACAAATTTGTAAATCGATAATATGTTTAAAAACAGATCTTTAATTATTTGAAGATCTGTTTTTTATTATCCCAAAATACGAACGCCCCTTTTTACTCCTTCTTGAAATAGTTGATTATTTGATGTTTTAATTTTAGTTATCAGAAATTAGTTATAATTTCATTTTTTTATATACTTTTCTTGTGTTATATGTTATAATAAATTCACAAAAGACGAACAAAGGAGTTGATTGTATGAATTTTATTATTAGTGGAAAAAACATCAACGTAACAGCAGGCTTAAAGGACACTATCGAACAAAAGTTAGGTAAACTCGAAAGGTATTTCACTCCTGAAACGGAAATTCACGTCACACTCAGTGTTGAGAAGGATCGCCAGAAGATCGAAGTTACAATTCCTGTAAAAGGCGGCATTATCCGATCTGAGCAAACAAGTACTGATATGTACGTTTCTATTGACCTTGTAGAAGAAGTCATCGAGCGTCAACTTCGTAAGTACAAAAATAAACTTGTTGCAAAGAGTCAAGGCCATCCTATCGCTTCCTCCGATGGAAACAGCAATTTCAAAAAAGAATTTTTAGAAGATTCTCTTGATGATGATGTATCAGATGATGAAATTAAAATTGTTAAAACAAAACGCTTTGGTATTAAACCAATGTATCCAGAGGACGCTTGCATTCAGATGGATTTGATCGGTCATTCTTTCTTCGTATTTTGCAATGCTGAGACAGATGAAGTCAATGTGGTGTACAAACGAAAAGATGGTTCTTTTGGATTGATCGAACCAGAATTTAATTAAATAAAGCCCAATTTAAAAGGATGCCAAACGGCATCCTTTTACTTTTCAAACAATTTAATTTCTTTTCCAATGGAAGCAAACCAACACTCTTCTACCTTTTCTATCGTACTTTTTGCATTGGTAGCTTCTATGATCTCATGTGTAATCACTTTTTCCTCTTCCAGCGAAACAACAACCGTGATAAATACTTCCTCTGTGTAAGTCGTATCAATAATAGGGATGGATTTTTGTCCTAATAGATATTGTATTTTCCCAAGTCCAGTATAATCTGTTCCGATTCTTAGTTTAACTCCTAAAATTTTGGATATAATAGTACTGTGATTCATTCCCTCTCGTGCTGCTGACGTATAGGCACGGACCAAACCACCTGTTCCTAGAAGAGTCCCTCCAAAGTATCGCGTTACAACGACCAAAACATTTTTTAGTTTGTCTCCTTTTATGACATCAAGAATCGGTTTTCCAGCAGTTCCACTTGGCTCTCCATCATCGCTAAATCTTTCGATAACCTGCTCTCCATTTAATACATATGCAAAACAATGGTGTCTTGCATCCCAATAACGTTTTTTTACTTCTTCTATATATTGTAGAGCTTCTTCCTCTGATTCTATTGGAAATACTTCTCCAATAAATCGAGATTTTTTTTCTATATACTCTCCACTTCCACCTATATACGCTGTGTTATAATTATCCATCATTCATACCTCAATCCGCTATAATATGTATAGCATATAACATGAATATAGTAATTCTCAAGTATTTCTTAATTATTTTTTGAAGAAATATGAACTTTTGTGGATTTGACTTTATTTCAAATTATAAATTTGCTATAATGAGGTGTATGAATAAAGGAGGACATTATTCATGAATTACGGAGAAAAAAATATTAGAGCAAAAAAGAAGAATATTTCTTCTAGAAAAAGAAGGCATAAAAAAAAGATTGGAGTAACATTCTTCAAATTCTTTCTTATTTTCATTTTGGTCATAGGAGTCTGTGGAGCAGCTGGTGCTGGTATCTTTATTAAAAAAACAATCGATAAAACTCCCGTTATTAAAGAATCCGATGTCAAGCCTTCAGGCACAACTACTTTTGTTGTTGATGAATCTGGAAATACTTTAGATTCTTTTTTCCAGAAAGGATCCAATCGTATCTATAAGACATACGATGAAATCCCAAAAGATCTTGCGCACGCATTTGTAGCAATTGAAGATGAACGTTTCTACGACCACAACGGTATTGATATTCTTGGAATTATAAGAGCGGGTGTAAAAGGGATTTTATCTGGTCATCTTTCAGAAGGGGCAAGTACACTCACTCAACAGCTGATCAAAAACAATGTTTTCCCGAACTTTACAGAAGAGAAAACATTTTTGGACAGGCTCGAACGTAAACTTCAAGAACAATATTTGGCTGTACAGGTAGAAAAACAAATGAACAAAAAAGAAATCCTGGAAGCCTATATGAACACCATCAATTTAGGACAAGGCTGCCTTGGAATTCAAACAGCATCGAAAAGATATTTTGGAAAAGATGCCTCTGAATTGACATTATCCGAATGTGCCGTAATCGCTGGTATTACACAAAGTCCAACACAGTTTGATCCAATTCTTCATCCAGATGCAAATGCAAGACGACGTGAACTTGTTTTGCAAAAGATGCTAGAGCAAGAATATATTTCTCAGGAGCAATATGACGAAGCCAAAGCCGATACTGTGTATGATCGAATTAAAGAAACTGCTGATGCTGAACCAGAAGAAATTGCTAATTCCTACTTTGTAGATGCTGTATTTCGTCAGGTAATCGATGATCTGATCAGCCGTAAAAACTTTTCAGAGACACAAGCTTACAACCTCGTTTACAGCGGTGGGTTAACTATCGTTGCAACCCAAGACAGAAATATTCAAAACATTTGTGATACTGTTCTTTCTGATCCTTCGAACTACCCTGACCATGTAGAGTATGGCTTAGAATATGCTTTAACTGTAACTCATTCTGATGGAACTTCTGATAACTACAGCAAAGAAATGTTAAAAGCTTATTTATCAGAAACCTACGGCGAAAAATATCCTTTAGATTTTTCAAGTCCAGAAGAAGCTCAGGCTGCTATTGATGAATACAAAAATACATTAGGAATCAAAGAGACAGACACTGTTTTCGAAAACATTAATCTTTCTCCGCAACCTCAGATTTCCATGGTATTGATGGATCAACATACAGGTCATGTAAAAGCAATTGTAGGAGGACGTGGGGACAAGAAAGTAAATCTTTCTTTAAATCGTGCCGTTGATTCCTACAGACAACCTGGATCTTGCTTTAAACCCCTTGCTGTATATTCCCCTGCTCTTGATTCAGCTGGATATACACTTGCCACTCCAATCGTAGATGAACCATATAAATATGCCAATGGTTCCGATGTGCCTAACTGGAGTGGAACTTATATTGGAACAACAAACATTCGTCACGCAATTGAACAATCTATGAACGTTGTTGCCGTAAAAACATTAACAGATATTGGTATTGAAACCGGATTTGATATGCTTAAAAATTACGGATTCACTTCTCTCGTAAGCAGAGAAGAAGCTTCCAAATATGATGGAAACGATGATCTTCAACAACCGCTTGCTTTAGGTGGTATTACAAGAGGTGTCAGCAACCTTGAACTTTCTGCCGCTTACGCAACAATTGCAAATAACGGAGTTTACACGAAACCAATCCTTTATACAAAGGTTCTTGATCACGAAGGAAATATTCTATTAGACAATACAACACCTTTAACCCATCGAGTGATCAAAGACTCTACTGCTGCTTTACTTACAAGTTGTTTACAAGATGTAGTGACCATTGGTACTGGTACAACTGCAAACTTTCCAAATATGGCCATCGCTGGAAAAACTGGTACAACGGGTACTTCTGATTTAAGAAACGATCTTTGGTTCTGTGGATTTACCCCATACTACACTTGTGCTATGTGGAGTGGTTTTGATTCTTATAAGACCTTAAATGTCATCAACGACGAAATCTATGTACAACGTCTTTGGAGACAGATCATGAGTCAGGTACATGAGTCTTTACCTTATAAAGATTTTGAAATTCCAGAATCCATTCAAAAGAAGACAATCTGTACTCAAACAGGTTTACTTGCAACAAATAGTTGCCCTGCAAAGACAGAATATTTTGCGACAGGAACAGCACCTTCTCAAAGTTGTCCAGGTCATGTCGTTGAAAACAAACACAAAGACAAAGATAAAAACAAAGATAAAGATAAGGACAAAGACAAGGATAAGGAAGATTCTGAAGATAGCGATGATAACTCAGGTGAAACACCTCAGAATCCTACTCCAGACTCTGGTAATGGATCAACTCCTACTACACCAGATTCTTCTACAAATCCGGGTGGTTCCGATGATTAATGAAAAAACAATCTAAAAAAGTAGTCAGGCAAGAAATATTTGCCTGACTACTTTTTTATTTTTCTAATCTTCAAGAATCATCTTTGCCGCTCCATAAATTCCAGCATCGTTCCCTAATTTGGCAAGAGCAAATTTTACATTTTTATTTGCAAAGAAAACTCGTTCTTGAAAAGCTTTTTCTACAAATTCTAATAAAATATCTCCCGCTTTTGATACGCCTCCACCGATAACAATGACAGCTGGATCCATGAGGGTACAAATATTAGCAAGCGCATATCCTAAATAATGTCCAAACTCCTCTGCAACCTCACGTGCAACCAAATCGCCTTCTTTTACACTATCAAATACATCTTTCGCTGTGACAGTCTCCTTAACAAGCTTGGTCGTTCTTGTTTCGGTTGCAAGTTTTCTTTTTGCCAGGCGGACAATTCCTGTAGCAGATGCATACTGCTCTAAACAACCTCTATTTCCACATCCACATATTTCTGTTTCTTCATAGTTAACACAAATATGACCAATCTCTCCACCTGCACCATTGTTTCCAATTGCGATCTGACCATCAAAGATGATTCCACCGCCGACTCCAGTTCCGAGTGTAACCATGATCATATTTTTTTCACCAGAACCGCCGCCTTTCCACATTTCTCCCAACGCTGCTACATTGGCATCATTTCCAACACTTACCTCAAATCCTAGAAGAGCTTCCAGCTCTTTCTTTACCTCTTTGTGTTTCCATCCAAGATTTGCACTTCCTTTTACAGTACCTTCTGCTGTAACCGGAGCTGGTACTCCCATACCAACACCAACGACGTCCGCTTTATCTATTTTTCGTTCTTCCATCTTGTCTGAAATTGTTTTTGAAATATCTGGAAGAATTGCTTCTCCTTCATTTTTTGTATTTGTAACAATTTCCCACTTGTCAACTACTGTTCCATTTTCTTCAAAAAGCCCTAACTTCACTGTTGTTCCGCCAAGATCCACACCGAAACAATATTTCATATCGTACTCTCCTTATTCTTTTATGATCGATTTTTTGCAAGATTTTCTTGTACACGCTTGTACAATTCCTGAGCTGCATTGTATCCCATTTGTTTTTGTCTGTGGTTAACTGCAGCTGATTCAACGATAATCGCCAGATTTCGTCCAGGGCGAATTGGAATGTGATGACACACAACTCTATTGCCAAGAAATTCTGTATATTGTTCTTCTAATCCCAAACGATCATATTCTTTGTCACGACTCCATTCCTCGAGGGTAATGACAAGATCAATATTCTGCGTCTCACGTACGCTTTGCACACCAAACATAGATTTCACATCTACGATACCGATTCCTCTCAGTTCTATGAAGTGACGTGTGATATCTGGAGCACTTCCTACCAACGTCTCATCACTCACTTTTCGAATCTCTACCACATCATCTGTTACAAGACGATGTCCTCTTTTGATCAATTCCAAAGCAGCCTCACTTTTACCGATTCCACTTTCACCCATGATCAACACACCAACTCCATATACATCAACCAAAACACCGTGAATCGAGATACATGGTGCAAGTTTAACATTCAACCAACGAATAATCTCGCCCATAAATGCGGAAGTGGATTTGCAAGTTTTAAATACTGGAATTCCACGCTCTATTGCTTTTTGAAGAAGAATTTCTTCTGGTTCAATATCTCGACAGTATACAACACATGGTACGTCAAACTTGAGAAAATCATCATAAATTTCACTTTTTCTTTCTTCACTTAATGTTTGTAGATAACGAAATTCTACATATCCAATAACCTGAACTCTGGCTGCATCAAAATTGTCAAGAAATCCTGCCAGTTGAAGGCCTGGTCTGTTGATATCCGGTACTGTAACCTTTATTCTTGAAAGATCTACGTCCGGAGTCATATTTTTTAAATTCATTTTTTCTACAATTTCTTGTAAATCTACTCCTCGTGCCATAATAATCTCCTTTGATTTATATTATATTTTTATCTGTGAAAAAATTGATACACAGATGTTGCTGATTTTTCATTCATAGAAGGGATTTTCATAAGCTCTTCTATGGAGGCCTCTTTTATTTTATCCAAGCTCATATATTGCCTCATTAACGCTTTTCTTCTTGCAGGTCCGATTCCTTCTATATCATCTAATATAGAATGCACCTGCTCTTTTCCTCTAAGTCTCCTGTGGTATTCGATTGCAAATCTATGCGCTTCATCTTGTATTCTTGTAATCAACTTAAACGCTTCACAAGACTTATCAATCGGAATCTCTTCATTTTGATAGTAAAGGCCTCTTGTACGGTGATTATCGTCTTTTACCATACCGCATACTGGAATTACTAACTTTAATTCTTCCAAAACTTGTATTGCAATATTAACTTGCCCTTTTCCTCCATCCATAAGAATAATGTCTGGAAAAACCGTAAAACCACCATGTATTTTATCGTCTTCCCTTTCTTTTAGTCCGTGGACAAATCGTCTTGTAAGAACCTCTCTCATACTTCCATAATCATCCGCGCCTTGAATACCCTTGATCTTAAATTTACGGTAATCGTTTCGTTTCGGTTTCCCTTTTTCGTAAACAATCATAGATCCTACGGATTCAAAACCATTGGTATTCGAGATATCATATGCTTCCATTCGGTTAAGGCCGGAAATGCCTAACAATTCTTCTAACTCTTGTACGGCTCCTATGGTCTTTTTCTCTTCTCTTTTCAGTCTTTCTTTGTCTTTGCTAAGTACCATAACCGCATTTTGTTTTGCAAGTTCCACTAGTTTTTCTTTTGTTCCTTTTTTAGGAACACGAAGTGTAACTTTCCCCCCTCTTTTTGCACTTAACCAATCTTCTAAAAGCTTAGCATCCGGGAGTTCTTCTTCCAACATAAGCTCTGTTGGAATAAAAGGAGTTCCCGCATAATATTGCTTTATAAAACTATTTAGCACTTCTTTTAGCGGCTCACCTTTCGTAATCCTTAGGTAAAAATGGTCACGCCCAATCAACTTACCACCACGTATGAAAAACACTTGTACAACAGCATCTTCCCCTTCTGCTGCTGCCGCCAAAACATCACGATCCAGCCCACTACTATCTGTGATTTTTTGTTTCTGTGCGATCTTTTTTACGCTTCCAATAAGTTCTCTATATTCAATTGCTTTCTCAAACTCCAACTCTTCCGATGCAATATTCATTTTCTCTTCTAAATCTTTTACAACACTTTCATAATCCCCATTTAAAAACCGCAGAACCTTTTGTACATATTTGGCATACTCTTCTTTTGTAATATACCCCTGGCAAGGTGCATCACACTGGTGAATATGATAATTCAGACAAGGGCGGTCTTTTCCTATATCCTTTGGAAGATTTCGATTACAACTTCTTATATGAAATAATCTGTGTAAAAGATCTAACGTATCTCTGACTGCTCCGGCACTTGTATATGGTCCAAAATATTTCGCCTTATCCTTTGCCATCTTTCTTGCTAATAAAACTCTTGGATATTCCTCATTCACTGTAACTTTTATAAATGGATAGGTCTTATCATCCATTAACATGGTATTATATTTCGGATGATGTTCTTTAATAAGATTACACTCTAAAACGAGAGCCTCAAGCTCTGAATCGGTTACAATGTACTCAAATCTTCTAATATGAGTAACCATTTGTTCTATCTTAACCCCTTTGTTTCGACTACTCTGAAAGTATTGTCTAACACGATTCTTTAAGCTAACTGCTTTCCCTACATAAATGATGTGATCCTCTTCATCATGCATAATATAAACACCTGGCTGACCAGGTAATTTTTTCAATTCTTCTTGTATATTAAAGTTATTTTCCATGTATTTTATTATAAAACATGTGTCCTCTTTTGTGAAGTTTTATTTATGAATGCTTGATACTTTTGCAACGTAATTAGCGATAAAAAAGCAGGCAGGACTTAAAAAAATCCTGCCTGTTTGAAGATTATTTCTCTTCTTTTTCTTCTATTTCTTTTTCTTCTATTTCTGTTTCTTCTTGCTGCAGCTGTGTTGATGGCTTCATAGCAATACGAACTTCTTTTTTTTCTGAAAGTTCCCCTTCATCTTCTATCTCTTCTATGCCTTGCACTTCACGGAATATTTTCATAAATTCTTTTCCAGTGATTGTTTCTTTCTCAATAAGGAATGCGGCAATCTGATCTAATGCTTCACGATTCTCATTGAGAAGTCTCTTCGCCTCTGCATATGCTCTCTTAAGCATAGCCATTACTTCCGCATCAATTTCTCCTGCAGTAGTTTCTCCACAATTCATAACAGGACGACCATCTAAATAACGATTTTGAATCGATTCCAATCCGATCAATCCAAATTTTTCAGACATACCATATTGTGTGATCATTGCTCTGGCAATCTTGGTAGCTTGTTCTATGTCATTAGATGCCCCAGTCGTAACTGTATCAAAAACAATTTCCTCCGCTGCACGTCCTGCAAGAGCTCCCACTAGCATTGCTTCCAATTCCTTCTTTGTATTTAAGAATTTTTCTTCTTCCGGTGTCTGCATCACATAGCCCAATGCTCCCATTGTTCTTGGCACAATCGTAATCTTTTGTACTGGTTCAGAATCTTTTTGAAGTGCACTTACAAGTGCGTGACCCACCTCGTGATAAGAAACAATCTTTCTTTCCTCCTCACTCATGATTCGATCCTTCTTTTCTTTTCCGACCAATACCACCTCTACTGCTTCAAAAAGATCTTTTTGACTTACCACATTTCTGCCATGTTTTACAGCAGTAATTGCTGCCTCATTGATCATATTAGCAAGATCAGATCCAACAGCTCCCGAAGTTGCAAGTGCAATCGCCTCCAAATCAACTGTTTCGTCCATCTTGACATCTTTCGAATGTACCTTTAATATATCAATTCGTCCTTTTAAATCTGGTTTATCTACAATAATTCGACGATCAAAACGACCTGGTCTTAACAATGCTGGATCTAAAACTTCTGGTCTGTTTGTGGCTGCTAACAACAAAAGTCCTTTGTTGGTATCAAATCCATCCATCTCTGCTAGTAATTGGTTTAATGTTTGTTCTCTTTCATCATTTCCTCCCATGGCAGTATCTCTACTCTTACCAATGGCATCAATTTCATCAATGAAAACAATACATGGGGCCATCTGCTGTGCTTGTCTAAACAAATCACGGACACGTGAAGCACCAACACCTACATACATTTCGACAAAAGCCGATCCTGACAGAGAGAAAAATGGAACTTTTGCTTCTCCTGCGACCGCTTTTGCTAGCAATGTCTTACCCGTACCTGGAGGTCCTACTAAAAGAGCACCTTTTGGAAGTTTCGCTCCAATTC
>JARHYE010000045.1 GCA_029258605.1 Ruminococcus sp. | reverse complement strand
CAACGTACGGAGTAGGACCACATACCATTAGTGTTCCAAGACTTCGCAATGCAGATGACATTGATATTCGTACCTTTACCAATGGAATCAGCGATGATATTTTTGCGAAAATTGTTGCCTGTATTCGTATTTCTGTACCATATACAGGGATGATTGTTTCTACAAGAGAAAGTCAGGCATGTAGAGAAAAAGTACTTCATCTTGGAATTTCTCAGGTAAGTGGAGCGTCTAAGACAAGTGTAGGAGGTTATGCACAGCCAGAAGAGGAAGAAGAAAATTCCGAACAGTTTGATGTCTGTGATAAACGAACCCTTGATGAAGTGGTAAGGTGGCTCATGGAAATGGGATATCTGCCAAGTTTTTGCACAGCTTGCTATCGGGAAGGTCGTACAGGGGATCGGTTTATGGAACTATGTAAGAGTCAGCAGATCCAGAATTGTTGTCATCCTAATGCATTAATGACATTGAAAGAATTTCTTGTTGACTATGCATCGGAGGATACGAAAAAAATTGGGAATGAAATGCTCATAAATGAACTTGCCAAAATTCCAAATGATAAAGTACGAAAAACGGTGCTAGAACATTTGGAAGCGATTGAAAATGGAACAGGAAATGATTTTAGATTTTAAATCAAAGGAGACCAACTATGAGTTTAAATAGTACACCATCCTCTGAGAGGATTCATATTGGTATTTTTGGAAAAAGAAATGCAGGAAAGTCTAGCCTTATTAATGCCATGACAGGACAAAATTTTGCCATTGTTTCAGACGTACCAGGGACAACAACGGATCCAGTTTCCAAAGCTATGGAACTGCATCCACTTGGACCAGTGGTGATTATTGACACCCCAGGAATGGATGACATTGGGAATATTGGACGATTAAGGGTTCAAAAAGCGTACCAAGTACTGAATAAAGCAGACATTGCACTTTTGATCATTGATGTGGATGCTGGAATCACAAAAGAGGATGGAATTGTACTGGAACAGATTCGAGAAAAAAAGATACCATATTTGGTAGTGCTCAATAAAATTGATTCGGCCAGATGTATGTACTTATCTGCACAGATGGAGGAGTATGGACTGACAGATGAAAATTGTATCAGGGTTAGCACGAGAACAGGACATCATATTTATGAGTTGAAAGAGAAAGTGGCCCGTCTGATTCCAGAGCAGGAAGAAAAAAAGAGAATTATAAGCGATTTTTTGCAGCAGGGAGATGTTGTGGTTCTTGTGATTCCGGTGGATGCAGGAGCACCAAAGGGAAGATTAATTCTACCACAACAACAAACCATCCGAGATATTATTGATGCAGGAGCAGTAGCTGTCGTTGTAAAAGATAGTCAACTAGAGGAGACACTAGATAAGATGGGTGGCTGTCCAAAACTTGTTATTACGGACAGTCAGATTTTCCGTAAAGTTTCTGCCATTGTTCCGGAATGTATTCCGTTGACTTCTTTTTCCATTCTTTTCGCTAGATATAAGGGGTGGTTAGATGTTACCGCACGTGGAACACAGAAATTATGGAGTTTAAAAGATGGAGATAAGGTACTTATTTCAGAAGGCTGCACTCATCATAGACAATGTGAGGATATCGGAACGGTAAAAATTCCATCTTGGATTCGAGAATTTACGGGAGCAGATGTGGAATTTGTTTTCACAAGTGGTCAGGAATTTCCAACAGATTTGTCGGAGTATGCGATGGTCATTCATTGTGGTGGGTGTACACTTACAGATCGGGAAATGAAATACCGGTTAAAATGCGCACAGGACCAAAACGTTCCAATAACAAATTATGGAATGAGCATTGCCTATATGAACGGAATTTTAGAAAGAAGTTTGCAGATTTTTAAAAAGCAGGGGGATGAAGAATGGTAAGTTTAAGTACATTATGTTATATCGAACAAGATGAAAAGTATTTGATGTTACACAGAACTGTGAAGAAAAACGATGTAAATAAAGACAAATGGATTGGAGTTGGAGGGCATTTCGAATATCAGGAAAGCCCAGAAGAGTGTCTTTTACGAGAAGTAAAAGAAGAGACAGGATATACGCTGACTTCTTATCAATATCGTGGGATTGTAACCTTTGTCTATGGAGAGGATATTACAGAGTACATGTCTTTATACACTGCAGATGGATTTGAAGGAACACCAATTCCATGTGATGAAGGAGAATTAGAGTGGGTAGCTAAAAAAGAGGTCTTGGATCTGAATTTATGGGAAGGAGATAAGATATTCTTTCGACTGCTAAATGAAGGGAGATCATTTTTTTCTTTGAAACTGGTATACGATAAACAGGATCGACTGTTATCTTATTCTATAGATGGAGAAAAAGTGACACTGATACAAGAATAGTTAAGAGGACAAAAAAGAAGCAAACGCACTGCAAGGCATACGGATGACCTTGTGGTGCGTTTTATAATCGGATCAAAAGATTGAAAAATTAAGGAAGTAAGAAGGAGTACATTACTACAAAATGGCATGCACTTCCACCCATTACAAACAGATGGAAAATTTCGTGTG
>JARHYE010000044.1 GCA_029258605.1 Ruminococcus sp. | reverse complement strand
CTAGGAAACAAGCGGCTAAACGTCCAAGGCCTCCATTTCCAAGAGCCGCATCCGGCTCCTGGTCTTCAATAAGATTTAAGTCAATGTTTAATTCTTCTAATGCCTCTTTCACTTCTTTATAAGCGGTGATATTGATCAGGTTATTACCAAGTGCACGGCCCATTAAGAATTCCATAGACATATAGTATACTGTTTTTGCATCCTTTTTTCGATATTCCGCCTCTGTAGCAAGCCAGTCATCAATAATAATATCTTTGACTGCATAGGACACAGTCTGAAAAATCTGTTGCGGAGTTGCTTCATCAATTTTTTTACGATACAAGACTTTTACATAATCTTTTACTCTCTCTTTAAAGGCTTCCTTGTCAAATTGTTTGTTAGACATGATATTACTTCCCTTCTTTTTTTACGCCCATTGAAACAGCTTCACCATTAATCTTCCAGTCTTTTACATATCCAGTCGGATCTGCTTTCAAAATACTTTCTGCGAGAACTTCCTGTGCAATTTCATTTCCAAATCTTGCAAAGATATCCTCCACTTTTTCACTTCCTTTATATGTTACACTGATCTTATCCATAACTTCAAAGTCAGCTTCTTTTCTCATTGTCTGAATTTTACTGATCAGCTCTCTTACGAATCCTTCTTCTAATAATTCTTCACTAAGATTTGTATCAATAACAACTGTAATTCCATTATCGTCTTCTGAAACATATCCTTCAATCTGAGCAGTATCAATGAGAAGATCTTCTTTAAACAGTGTGATTTCCTGTCCATTTACTTCCAATTTCAAAGATCCTTCTGCTGTTAATTCATCCATAGCAGCATTTCCATCAATGCTGTTTAATGCATTTTTAATTCCACCTAACAATTTACCATATTTTGGTCCCACTGTTCTCATTTGTGGTTTGAAGCTGTAGGATGTGAAATCTCTCACATCGTCTGTGAATTTAACGTTCTTTACATTCAATTCTTCTGCAACGATTTCTTTGTAGAAATCAGGTAGATCAAATCCCGCTTTCACAAACATTTGTCCTACTGGCTGACGGTTCTTGATGTTTGCTGTGTTACGGCACGCACGTCCCATAACTACAAGTTTCAGAACGTTTTCCATATTTTGTTCTAGTTCTGTATCGATATATGCTTCATTAGCTACTGGGAAGTCACACAAATGAATACTTTCTTTTGCTGTAGCATCAATGCTGCATACAAGATTCTGATAAATCTCTTCTGTCATAAATGGAATCATAGGTGCAGCCACTTTACAAACTGTAACAAGTGCTGTGTAAAGAGTCATATATGCATTGATCTTATCTTGCTCCATTCCTTTTGCCCAGAATCTTTCACGACTTCTTCTAACATACCAGTTACTCATGTCATCTACGAAATCCTGTAATGCTCTTGCACTTTCTGGAATTCTATAATTTGCAAGATTATAGTCTACTGTTTTGATCAATGTGTTCAGTTTTGAAAGTAACCATTTATCCATAACTGGAAGTTTGTCATACTCTAAACTATATTTCGTTGCATCGAAATGATCGATATTTGCATAAAGCACAAAGAATGCATACGTATTCCATAGAGTTCCCATGAATTTTCTTTGTCCTTCTACAACTGCTTTTCCATGGAAACGATTTGGAAGCCATGGTGCACTATTAACATAGAAATACCAACGAATTGCATCTGCTCCATATTCATTAAGTGCTTCAAATGGATCCACTGCATTTCCCTTGGATTTACTCATCTTCTGTCCATTTTCATCCTGCACATGTCCAAGAACAATGACATTCTTATATGGTGCTTTATTAAATAATAATGTAGAAATTGCAAGAAGAGAGTAGAACCATCCTCTTGTCTGGTCAACTGCTTCCGAAATAAAGTCTGCTGGGAATTGATGCTCAAACAGATCTTGATTTTCAAATGGATAATGGTGCTGTGCAAATGGCATAGAACCACTGTCAAACCAACAGTCAATTACTTCTGGCACTCTGCGCATTGGTTTTCCACATTTCGGACATCTTACAGTAACTTCATCAATATATGGGCGGTGAAGTTCAATATCTTCTGGACAATTATCAGACATTTCTTTTAATTCTGCAATACTTCCAATTGCATGCTGGTGTCCACATTCACACTCCCAAATATTAAGTGGTGTTCCCCAGTAACGGTTACGGCTAATTCCCCAATCTTGAACATTTTCAAGCCAATCTCCAAAACGTCCCTTTCCGATTGTCTCAGGAATCCAGTTTACTGTATTATTATTCGCGATCAAATCATCTTTTACTGCTGTCATTTTGATGAACCAAGATTCTCTTGCATAGTAGATAAGAGGAGTATCACATCTCCAGCAATGAGGATAACTATGCTCAAATTTTGGTGCATCGAATAATTGATTTCTTTCCTCCAAATCTTTTAATACAAGTGGATCTGCCTTTTTCACAAATACTCCACCAAATGGAGTCTCTGGAGACATTTCTCCTTTTTCATCTACTAACTGTACAAATGGAAGTCCATAATTTCTTCCCACATTTGCATCATCTTCACCAAATGCAGGCGCAATATGAACAACTCCTGTACCATCTGTTAATGTTACATAAGAATCGCAAGTTACATAGAAGGCTTTCTTGTGCTGTTTTTCTGCAATCTGTGCTGTACAAGCGTACAATGGCTCATATTCTTTATATTCTAAGTCTTTTCCTACATAACGCTCCAAAATTTCATATGCTGGTGCATCTTCTGTTGCAAGTTTTCCTAATACAGTGTCCAAAAGAGCCTCTGCCATGTAGTATACATATCCGTCATTTGCTTTTACTTTCACATAGCTTTCTTCTGGGTTTACACAAAGTGCAAGGTTTGATGGAAGGGTCCAAGGAGTTGTTGTCCATGCAAGGAAATATGCATCTTCTCCTACCACTTTAAAACGAACAATTGCAGAACGCTCTTTTACATCTTTGTATCCTTGTGCTACTTCTTGTGCAGAAAGTGGAGTTCCACAACGTGGACAATAAGGAACAATCTTGAATCCTTTGTAAAGAAGTCCTTTATCCCAGATTTGTTTTAAAGCCCACCATTCAGACTCGATAAAGTTGTTAT
>JARHYE010000007.1 GCA_029258605.1 Ruminococcus sp. | reverse complement strand
GGACATAAAGTGGAGGCTCTTAATAATTCAACCTCAGCAGATTTAAGCACGTGATCACAAGTTTCAATTCCTTTTGCTATACTAGATAGCTCTAACATTCCAACTGAATTTCCCATTTTCGATTCCTCCATTAGTTTACATTAATTCTGACACCGGCTGGTGTGACTTCTACAACTGTTCCGTTTACACTTGCGTGAATGTTTGCAGATAAAGCTTTTTCATCAGCCTGTCCGATCAAGTCATCTTTATGTACTACATCACCAACATTTACGATTGGAGTTGCAGGTTTTCCAATATGCATAGCCATTGGAATAAATACTTCTTTAGGAAGTAACTCTTTTAGTTCATGAGCATGAAGGCCGTTATACTGAGAAAGACCAAGTCTTGCGATTAAGCGGTCAGTAGGTACACGGTTTAAATCGATGGTAGGTCTAGCTACTGGATGAGGAGTTTTATCAACCTGAATTCCTCGTTCTCTTAATTTTCCTTTCATGTAATCATTCACTTTTCTTGGAGAAAGTCCCATAGGACATGAGAACATCTCACATACACCACAGCTTGAACAGTTTGCTGCAGTTCCAAAATATTTTGTGAATTCCTCATTTGACTCTACGAAATCTTCGCGCCAAATATTACGCATAACAAGATGTGGAGTCATATCGTGTCCTGTCTGGAAACGAGGACAAAGATCTGTACACATACGACATTGGATACAAGCGCTCTTTGCCTGATGTTTTAATCTTTCGATTGGAGCTTGTACTTTTTTGATAAGGTAGTGATCTTTTGGGAGAACAATCACATTTCCTGTTGTTTTTGTTACGATTTGTTTATCGATGTCTTGTTCTTCATAGAAAACTTTACCCATCATAGGTCCGCCCATGATAATTGCGTAATCGGAAATCTTTGGCTCAGCAGCTTTGATACATTCTCTGATGGATGTTCCGATTGGAACTTTTAACATGATAGGTTCTTTTACTTCACCTACGATAGAAAGATACTTATCAGAAACTTTCTTATTCTCTGTGACTGCCTGATAAATTCCAAGGATCGTTCCAACGTTGTCTACAACAGCGCCTACTTCAATTGGAATTCCTCTTTCAGGTACAGTTTTACCAGTTACCTGCTGAACGATGATTTGCTCATCCCCTGCAGGATAGTAAGTTCTCATTGGGAAAATTTCAATGTTTGCATGATTCTTATCAATCGCTTCCTGCAATGCAGCAATCTCAGCTTTGTATTTTGCTTTTAAGGCAATGTAACGCTTTGGTGCTTCCAAATGGTCTGCGATATAAGTGATTCCTTTGATTAACTCGTCGGCAAATGTTCTGCATAAGAATTTGTCTGTCTCAATCAATGGTTCACACTCGGCAGCGTTAACAATGAAATACTCAGCCTTTGTGTTTAACTTTATGTGCGTAGGAAATCCTGCCCCACCGGCTCCTACAATACCGGCTCCTTTTACTGTTTCGATTAAATTCATAGTGTTCTTCTCCATTCATTGATTCTGGATATACTTAAATACTCAATCATTATAACACAAATCACAAAAAAACAATAGGTTTTTTACATAATATTCGAAAATTTTTAAGGAAAATCAATAAAAACCACAGAAAATCAAAGTTAAAAGGTGATTATTTGTTGGTTTTGTTGGCGTTCATATCGATAAAAAATATATAAATAGAGGGTTAAATAAAAGAACTTACTGGAGAATTCTTTGCAGTACGTTAAGAAGTTTTGTGTTTGCATCAGGTGCCAGAATACAAAAACGTATGAATTCCCCGTTTAAGTGAGAAAAAGATGAACAATCGCGAATCATAAGCCCTTCTTTTATGCAACATTCGAAAACATCAAACGCAGTTAGCCCTTCTTTTTTGATTTGTATTAGGAAAAAATTTGCATAAGGTTCATAAACTTTGATTTGATCAAATGTACGAAGTGTATGAAGAATACGGCTGCGTTCAGAAGAAATAAGTTCTTTTGTTTTTTTGATATAGGAAGTGTCTTTAAAAAGTTGTTCTCCTGCGTATGCACCAATGCTATTTAAAGACCAAGGCATTTGTCGTTCTTTTACTCTATTTAATACAGGCTGATTGCTTGTGATTGCATATCCAAGACGAAGTCCAGGGGCAGCAAAAAATTTTGAAACACCTCTTAGAACAATTAAATTATCAAATAGATTTGTAAGTGGGACAGAAGAAATTGCGTCTATATCTTGTGCGAATTCCACGTAAGTTTCATCAATCATAACGAATGTTCCGTGACTTTTACAAACGTCTAGGATTTCTTTCATCGCAGCTGTCGTAATCGCAGATGAAGTAGGGTTGTTTGGATTACAGAGAATAAGAAGATCAAATCCCTCTTCTAGCGTGGCAAGAAAGTCAGAAAGATCTAGTTTGAAATCGTTTTTTGCTTCCAGGTAATAGTAGGAAACCTCACTGTCAGAGAAAGACAATTCCCGACTGTATTCGGAATAGGTAGGCCCTAAAATTAAAGTTTTTTTTGGAAAGAGTTGTTCGATCAGTAGGGAAATTAATTCTGTAGATCCATTTCCTACCATGATATTTTGGCTTGGTATGTGACAGTACGCACCAATAGAATTTCTAAGAGAAGTATATGCTCTGTCTGGATAAGAAGAAATGAGATCAAGGTGTTCTTGAATCTTTTTTTTAACCTGCTTTGAAAGCCCAAACGGATTGACATTTCCACTAAAACAAGTGATGCGTTCTTTGGGAATATGGTAGTATTTTTCTACTTTTTCAAGGTCACTTCCGTGAAATTGCGGTTTTGTATTCATGTATACAATCTCCTTTCAATTTATTTTAAACAGCCATTGCAAGAAATGCTGATTTAATGCTATAATTTATTATAGCGTGCTTATGTAAAAATGCAATGAAAAAAGATGAGTAGGTGACGAATTTGAAGAACAAAATTAAGCGCCTTGCAAAAGGTGATTTTCACATTCAGCAGCCGGAAATTACATTTCCGGAGACACGAATTATCATGCGTGTAGGCGAAGGAGAATTATATAAAGGAAGCTTCTCTTTGCAAAATCAAGGGGAAGGGACAATCCGAGGATTGGTATATTCTTCTTCATATCGGATTCACTGTGAAGAGCAGGGGTTTGATGGAAACCCAGTTAATATATATTACACATATGACGGGACAGGCTTGGTTCCAGGACATGTAGAAAAGGGAAAATTTACGATTGTTTGCAATGGTGGAGAATATGATATTGCTTTCACGGCCATTATTGAGAAACCTTTTGTCATGACAAGTCATGGAAGGGTGCAGAGTCTGGAAGATTTTAAAAGACTTACATTTAAAGATCCAGACGAGGCGGAAAAACTGTTTCGTTCCAGAGATTTTTATACCATCTTAAAATATGAAGATAAAAGAATACAAGCATTGTATGAGAATATGAGACGATGGGAATTGGATCGAGGCGCACTGGAGGAATTTCTTGTAGGATGTAAACAAAAGGAAAAGATGTTCTTAACCTTGGAAGAAGACAGTCGTGCATTCATGGAAGTGGATAAGGTTCGAAAAGCTACCTTGGTGGTGAAAAAAAACACATGGGGATTTTTACCGATTACAGTGCGTACAGAAGGGGACTTTTTATCGGTAGAGCAATCGGTCTTTACTACGGACGAATTTATTGGAAACAGCTATCACCTAGAATATTTATTGACTGAAAAAAAACTTCATAAAGGTAGCAATTACGGTAAAATTATTTTGGATACACCGTATGAATCTTTGGAATGTGAAGTGATTGTTGAAAAAGATATTACCCGTGAGGAAGATCAGCGTGAAGATGACAAGGAATTTATAAGTATATTGAAACGCTATTTAATATATGAAGAGGGGAAATTAGACCTTCGCACATGGACGGAAGAGTCTATTGCAAAAATTGAACGATTAAGAGAAAGAAATGCATCCAATGAATGGTACTTGCTTGTTCATGCACATATTTGTCTTTTAGGAGAACGGTATGAGGATGCGAAAGGAATTTTAGAATCTTATAACTACAATCGATTTGCAATTGGAAAGAATGTAGAATTAAGTTCATATTATCTCTATTTGACAACATATTTGAGTAATGATTCAATTGGCCAAAGAAAAGTGGCAGAGGAACTTTCAAAATCTTACATGAAGAATCCAGATAGTTGGAAGATTTTATGTATGCTTATCAATGTAGATTCTGAGTATAAAATATATAGTGAACGGCTTCGTGTTTTAGAACAGCATTTTTATGAAGAAAAAGCAAACAACATTTGTTTCTATCTGGAGGCGTTTCGATGTTTCAGAGATAACAGTTCATCGCTAAAAAAATTAGGTCAATTTGAAATTAGTGTCCTTCATTTTGCTGTGAAATATAAATTAATGACGAAAGAACTTGCTTTGTACACTGCGAATCTTGCAAGCCAGTTGAAGTTTTTTGATGAACATTTATTCCATACACTTGTTCTTTCTTATGAAATGTATGAAGAAACAATGATATTAAATGCAATCTGTACGCTTTTGATTAAAGGGAATTGTATCGAAAACTGTTATTTTAAGTGGTATGAAAAAGCAGTAGAATCAGAACTTAAGATTGCGCAACTATATGAATATTATATGGCATCTATAGATGAAACTTCCTTCTGTAAACCATTGCCAAGAACTGTATATTTGTATTTCATGCATGGAAACAATCTCAATGATCAAAAACGTTCCTTATTATATGCAAATTTAATTACGTTTGAGGACGAATCAAGTGAAATTTATGCCCACTACCGGGACGAAATGGAAACATTTGCCTGGAGTCAATTGGAAAAACGTCATATTAGTGAAGAACTGCGCATTATTTACAAAAGATTTTTAGAGGAGCGATTCTTGAATAAAGAGAGAGTCAATGCTTTAAATGATATTTGCCATTCCTATGAGATCATAACAAAAGTACCAAATATGAAATTTGTGCTTATCATAGCAGAGGATGGAACGATTACGCAACGTGTTCCATATAAAGAAGGTGGGACACAGATTATGATTTACGCAAAAACAGATCGAATTGTATGGGAATCAATGAATGAACGACATTATGTAGATACAATTCCGTATGAAAGTCGTCGTCTGTTTTATGAATTACGTTACATGGATATGTGCAAGAGAGCGTTAAATACGATACGTTCCAATCAGGAAGATCATCAAGTAGAGCCACTTACAATGGAAATAGTGAAAGAAAAGGGATTCGAAAACTATAAGGAAGAAGAATTACTTGGACTTTGTAGCAAAATGATCAGGGAAAACAATTATGACAACGATGACTTTCTTACATATGTATGTTTTGATTTGTTTAAAAAAGGGCAGTACGATAAAGTGATTCTTACCTATCTTGCTATGTATTATTGCGGTGCAACTTCCGATATGAAGAAGTTATTTAGAGAGGCGAAAGAGTATGGAGTACATACACACAAATTAGGCGAACGTATTCTCACACAGATGCTTTTTTCAGAGGAATTGTTCTTAGAATCTCAGATTTTCGAAGAATATTATTCGGAAGGTGCTTATGTTGGATTACAACAAGCTTATTTGGTATATATGTCTCGTGGTTATATTGTAGATAACAGAAAGATAAGCAAAAGTGTTATTGATATCATATGCAAAGAATATGAAAAGGGAGAAGAGACGATTGATATCTGTAAAATAGCAGTTCTCAAATATTACGCCACAAGGCAATATGATTCAACAACACGTAAAACATTAAAGAAATTTCTGCAGGAATTAAGTGGCAAACAGATTTACTTTCCATTTTTCATGTCCTATGAAAAAGACTGGCTTGTTGAATTACAGCTGTGGGACAAAACTTTGATTGAATATAAAGGACAAAAGGGAAGCAGGGTAATGTTGTATTATCAGCTACAAAAAGGCAATGGAGATGCGGTAGAATATTCAACAGAAGTATTAAGTCCAATGTATGAAAATATATATGTGAAAAAAATTGTTCTGTTTGCAAATGAAAAGCTGAAATATTACTTTAAAGAAATTATTGATGGAAATACCTATCGAAGTGATAAGCAGATTTGTACAAGAGACTCTGCAGAAAAAGAATTTGGTCGATATGGAAAGCTGAATGAAATCATGAAATGTGATGAAGAAAGCAAAGAGAAAAAGATGGAAAAATATGCGATAGAAGATGCAATCGCAACCCAAATATTTGGGCAATATCAATAGCATATACATGTAAGGAGGCCGTCTTAGATGGAAACAGGCAATATAATCGGATATGAAATAAATGATAAAACCTGTCAGATCAGTTTTTATAATGATAATCTAGAGGAGCCGGAAACTCTGGTAGTAGATGAAGATAATTATCAAATCCCCTTAATTATAGGAAAATTAAGAGATACCTGGGCCTATGGGAAAGAAGCAAAGCGTCTTGTTTCAGTGAAAGAAGGGTTTACGGTTACGAGACTGTTAGAAAAAAGTCTGGCAGGAGAAAAAATTGAATTTGGAGAGGAAAGCTATGAAGCGGTCTGGCTTTTATCTAAATTTATACAAATGTCATTGCAGTCTTTTACAAGAATAGATGCCATTGTATTTAGTGTACCCAAATTATCGGAAGAAGTAGCTAAAATGTTACGTGGAATTGCGTCTCGAATGAATATTGAAAAGAATCATATTTTTATTCAAGACTACAAAGAAAGTTTTTGTAACTATCTATTTTATCAACCAAAAGAATTATGGCAGTATGAGGCGGCTTTGTTTAGTTGTGATAGAAACGAAATAAAGGCATATATGCTTCGGCGATTAAAACCAGGCATTGGCGGTGGAAAAGCTACATTTGTGACAGTTGATGAGGTTGCAAGTGCTCATATCAAGGAGTTGGCAGCAGTGTATCCGGTGTTAAATGAAGACAAGGCCAAAGATGCAGATGTCATTTTCCAAAGATTTATAGAAAGTGTGTTTGATAAAAGAATCGTATCCTCTGTATTTTTAACAGGAGATGGATTTGAAAACAATTGGTATCCTTCGTCGTTACGCGTTCTGTGCAATGGGAGAAGAGCGTTTATAGGAAATAATCTCTATAGCAAAGGAGCATGTTATACAGCATACCGAAAAACATATATCCATGTAGAAGATCCGGTGTACTTATCGGAGTCAAAGCTGACAGATCAGATTACCCTTAATCTTCGTGTCAATGGACAGGAAATGTGGTATCCAATCGTTTCCTGGGGAACCCATTGGTATGAGTCTGATAATCAATGGGAGATATTACTTGAAAAAGTAGAGGATATTGAACTTCGAATTGAATCTTTAGTGCAAGGTACGGTAAAGACGGAAGTGATTCCAATGAGTCGTTTTCCACACAGAGGAGAATACTCCATGCGGATTCAATTAGAAACCCTGTTCCTTGATGAAAAGACTTGCAAAATCACGGTACGCGATCTGGGATTTGGAGAGTTTTTCCTTCCAACAGATTTTCATGAAGAAAAGATTATACATTTAGGAGGCAACGATGGGAAGTTTAATTCTTTGTCATAACAGACATGCAGTAAATCCGTATGAGATTAAGCGAATTCATTGTAAAATCTATACAATTGAAGAGCTGTGCTATTATTTGTGTAATAATCTATATCTAATTGACTACACAATCATGAATGATCAATTGTTAAATTGGTTGGAAGAAGAATTAGGATTGACGAGTTTGGCGTCTGGGTTAAGAGAGGAAATGCAGACACATGGCTCTGTTGAAATGTTTGTTCTTACAATTCTGAAAAGTTCAGGTATTTATAGAGAACACGAGATGATCAAAATTCAGAATGTGTTGGAGCGTTTAAAAAACCAAAAAGATATTGAACGTCAAAAATACAAAGGCGATAATCTGTTAGAAAGTGGAGAGATTGAAGAAGCGATTCTTGTTTACCATGGCATATTAAATGCAGAAAAAGATGAGAGCGTTGATCCAAAATTTTATGGAAAAATATATGCGGCATTAGGGGCAGCATATGGAAGGATGTTTTTGTATCAAGAGTCGGCTAAAATGTATGATAGAGCGTACCAAATTTGTGAAGACAAAAAATTATTAAAACCATACCTATATGCATCTTATAAGTATATGTCTATGGAAGAATATCATATTTTACTTACTAAACATGAGGATTATGTAGAAATCAATGCACAAATGCATGAAGAGATACAGCAGATAAAAAATAATCTTCCATTGGAGTTAAATGATACATTGATAGAGAAATGGAAACAGCAGTATAGGAGAAGTCATATATGAGAACAGATCGCTATATAAGCCCTCTTTCTGAGCGATATGCAAGTAGAGAGATGCAGTATATTTTTTCTCAAGAGAAGAAATTTAAAACCTGGAGAAAACTATGGATTGCGCTTGCTGAAACAGAAAGAGAATTAGGGCTAGACATTACAAAAGAACAGATTGATGAGTTAAAAGAGCATGAAGAGGATTTGAATTTAGATGTTGCAAGAGAAAGAGAAAAGGTAGTGCGTCATGATGTGATGGCTCATGTATATGCGTACGGTGTACAATGCCCAAAGGCAAAAGGAATCATTCATTTAGGGGCAACGAGCTGTTATGTTGGAGATAATACTGATCTTATTCTTATGGCAGATGCACTAAAACTTGTTCGAAAAAAACTAATTAATGTGATTGAAAAATTAGCAGAATTTGCAGATAAATATAAAGATCAACCTACACTTGGTTACACACATTTTCAGCCTGCACAGCCGACCACAGTGGGGAAAAGAGCAACACTTTGGATTCAGGAGTTTATGATGGATCTAGAAGATCTGGATTATGTTCTTCAGAGTTTGAAATTACTGGGATCAAAAGGAACAACAGGAACGCAGGCAAGTTTCTTAGAACTTTTTGATGGGGACCAAGAGAAAGTGGAAAAGATAGATCCTATGATTGCAAAAAAAATGGGATTTCAATCATGTTATCCAGTGTCAGGACAGACTTATTCAAGAAAAGTGGATCAAAGAGTTTTAAATGTATTATCTGGAATAGGGACAAGTGCATATAAATTCGCCAATGATATTCGTATGCTACAGCATTTAAAAGAAATAGAAGAGCCATTTGAAAAATCTCAGATTGGTTCTTCGGCTATGGCATACAAGAGAAATCCGATGAGAAGTGAAAGAATTTGTGCATTGTCTCGATATGTCATGATCGATGCTATGAATCCAACAGTTACTGCGTCTACCCAGTGGTTTGAACGTACGTTGGATGATTCTGCAAACAAGCGTTTAAGCGTCCCAGAAGGATTTCTTGCGGTGGATGGAATCTTGGGATTGTGTATAAATGTTGCAGATGGATTGGTAGTATATCCACGCGTGATCGAAAAACACTTAATGGAAGAACTTCCATTTATGGCTACAGAAAATATTTTGATGGATGCAGTAAAAGCGGGCGGTGACAGGCAGGAATTGCATGAAAAAATCCGCACATTGTCTATGGAAGCTGGGCGAAATGTAAAAGAATTAGGAAAAGAAAATAATTTGCTACAGCTGATTGCGGAAGACGATGCTTTTCCTTTAACGATAGAAGAGTTGGAAAGTACAATGAATCCAAGGAAATATACTGGGTGTGCAAAAGAACAGGTTGAATCCTATCTTCAGTTCGTTGTAAAGCCGGTTTTAGAAAAAAATCAAAAAGAACTTGGAATAGAAACACAAATAATAGTATAAGAGGCACGAAATGGAGAAAGATTACAAATTAATTATGCGCACAGCAATTCGTGCTGGAGAGATCATGCTAAAAAGTGGCGCGGAAACACATAGAGTGGAAGATACCATGTGTTATATTTTGCGTACAGCAGGTACTGAAACAGTAGAAGCAAACGTTACAATGACAGGAATCATGGCTACATTAAATAATCCGGATATGGAGCCAGTCACTGTAATTAAACGAGTACAGGAACGGGGAACCAATCTTAATCGTGTTATGGAAGTAAATGACATTTCACGAAAATATTGTGCAGGAGCAATTAGCATAGAAGAAGCCTATTCGAGAATTTGCAAAATAAAAGGAAAACAGTATAGTGTATCTGTATACAATTTAGCAACGATGTTTGTTCCCATTGGTTTTGCATTGCTATTTGGAGGTGGAGTAAAAGAGACATTCACATCCGCTGTGGCAGGAATGGTGCTTGCAGGAATTATCACAATTGGGAAACGAATTCATTTAAAATCATTTATTTTAAATGTGGTATCTGCATTTGGCATTGCGGTCACCGCAATTTTGTTTACGAAACTGTTGCCTGGAGTAGACCATAATATTGTAATTGTGAGTGGAATTATGCCTCTAGTTCCCGGAGTAGCCATTACAAATGCAATTCGGGATACCTTGGAAGAAAATTATATTTCTGGTGCGGCAAGGATATTGGAAGCCTTTGTTACAGCCGCAGCAGTGGCAATTGGAGCAGGAATTGGACTAAGCTGTATGCAGGCGATAGGAGGCGGATTATGGTAACCATTCTATGGGGAGGACTTGGATCCTTTGTGGCAATTTTTGCATTTGCAACACTTCTTGAAACACCCAAAAAATACCTTTTTCATGCAGGAATCACTGGAGCTGTTGGCGGGTTTGTCTATTTGATCAGTATGGCCTGCAATCAAGATGCTGTAATTTCTTCTTTTTTTTCAGCACTTGCAATTTCATTTACCTCGCATATTTTTGCACGTATCTTTAAAGCTCCGGTAACTATTTTTTTAATTGCAGGGATTCTGCCAACGGTGCCAGGAGCGGGGATGTACAGAATAGTGTATTATATTATTGCTGGAAATAATGCTATGAGTAGTTATTATTTTATACAGACACTGGAAATTGCAGGGATGATTGCATTAGCTGTGTTCGTAGTGGATAGTGTGTTTAAAATCACTGTAAAGAAAAAGCAATAGAGGAAACCGATTTGTGTGTTGAACATTTAGAGGAGTTGTTTTATAATAAATAAGTTAAAGAATATTTCAATCAGAAAGAGATGAGGAAAAATGAGTAAAGTAAGAACACGATTTGCACCAAGTCCTACTGGAAAAATGCACGTAGGTAATTTAAGAACAGCGCTGTATGCATATCTTATTGCAAAACATGAAGGCGGTGATTTTATCCTTCGTGTGGAGGATACAGATCAGGAGCGTTACGTAGAAGGTGCGTTAGATATTATATATAGAACTTTAGAAAAAACTGGTTTAATTCATGATGAAGGACCAGATAAAGATGCAGGTTATGGACCATATGTACAAAGTGAAAGAAATGCAGCCGGTCTTTATTTAAAATATGCGAAACAACTTGTAGAGCAAGGAGATGCATATTATTGCTTTTGCGATAAAGAACGTTTGGATTCTCTTAGAACTTCTGTTTCCGAAGATGGAACAGACATTGTGAAGTATGACAAGCATTGTCTTCACCTGTCAAAAGAGGAAGTTGAGGCGAATTTAGCAGAAGGAAAACCTTGGGTTATTCGTTTAAATGTTCCAACAGAAGGAACAACTTCTTTTGAAGATGAGATTTATGGAACAATTACTGTTCCAAATGAAGAATTAGATGACATGATTTTAATTAAGTCAGATGGATTCCCAACTTATAATTTTGCAAATGTTATTGATGATCACCTTATGGAAATCACCCATGTTGTCAGAGGAAACGAGTACCTTTCTTCTGCACCAAAATATAATCGTTTATATGAGGCATTTGGTTGGGATATTCCTGTTTATGTTCATTGTCCACTTATTACAGATGAAAATCATAAAAAGTTAAGCAAACGATGCGGACATTCTTCTTACGAAGATTTGATCAATCAAGGATTTGTCTCTGAAGCGGTTGTAAACTTTGTAGCCCTTTTAGGATGGAGTCCAACAGATAATCAGGAGATCTTTTCTTTGGAAGAACTTGTAAAAGCATTTGATTATCATCATATTAGCAAATCTCCAGCAGTATTTGATCCAGTGAAATTACGCTGGATGAATGGGGAGTATTTAAAGGCCATGGACGAGGAGCGTTTCTTTGAGATGGCACAGCCTTACATCAAAGAAGTGATTACAAAAGATTATGATCTTAGAAAGATTGCATCCATGGTGAAGACAAGAATAGAAGTGTTCCCAGATATTCATGATCAAATTGATTTCTTTGAAGAAGTACCAGAGTATGATGTGGAAATGTACACACATAAGAAGATGAAAACAAATGCTCAGACATCACTTGAAGTATTAGAAGAGATTCTTCCAATTCTTGAACAACAAGATGATTTTAGTAATGATGCTTTATTTGAACTTTTAAAAGGATATGCTACAGAAAAAGAATATAAAGTAGGATATGTAATGTGGCCTCTTCGTACAGCAGTATCTGGAAAACAAAATACACCAGGTGGTGCTACAGAGCTTATGGAAATTTTAGGAAAAGAAGAGTCTGTTAAGAGAATAAAAGCAGCAATTGAAAAACTAAGTTAAGAGAGGTATGTATGGGTTTCAATAAAGCTCAGACAACAGCAATCAAACACGGAAAAGGTCCGTGTCTAGTCCTTGCAGGGCCCGGTTCCGGGAAAACCCTGACAATCGTAAATCGAATTAAATATCTCACAGATGTGTTAAAAGTAAGACCAGAAGAAATTCTGGTCATTACTTTTACAAAGTATGCTGCAAAAGAGATGAAACAAAGATTTTTAAACCTAACTGGCCAGTCCTCATCGTTGGTTACCATAGGAACGTTTCATGGGATCTACTATGGAATTTTAAAGTGGGCGTATCGATTTGGCCCAGAAAACATATTATCAGAAAAGGAAAAGCAGCAACTCGTAGCGTACGCGGTAAGCAAAGAAAAACTAGATATCTTGGACATGGAAGATTTTTTGGCAGACATCATGTCAGAAATTGGACTTGTAAAAAACAGTAGAATAAAACCAGAAGAATTTGTGTCAAAAAAATGTGACAAAGATGCTTTTTATCATATTTATACAACTTATGAATCAGAGCGTAAAAAAAGAAGGAAAATTGATTTTGATGACATGCTTGTATTATGTTATGAGTTGTTTAAACAAAGACCGGATATTTTACAGCTTTGGCAGAATAAGTTTAAATATGTATTGATCGATGAATTTCAGGATATCAATCAAATTCAGTATGATGTAATAAAAATGTTGGCAGCTCCAGAAAACAATTTATTTGTGGTAGGAGATGATGACCAGTCTATTTATGGATTTCGTGGGGCAGATGTAAAAATCATGTTCCGGTTTTTAAAAGAATTTCCAAGTGCAAAACAAGTAGTTCTTAATGTGAATTATAGGTCTACAAAAAACATTTTCAATACAGCTCAAAAAGTTATTCGATGCAATCAGATGCGTTTTGAGAAAAAGATAGAAGCCGCAAAGGAGATGGGAAAAAGTGTACATGTACAGGAAGTAAAAGATGCAGCGCAAGAGCAAGAATATGTGCTGGATGATATAGAAAAGCGTTTAAAAGAAGGGGTAAGAGCAGAAGAGATTGCAGTGCTTTTCCGGATAAATTCCGATGCAAGATCTATAGTGGAGGGACTTTTAAAAAGAGGGATTCCCTTTCATATGCGAGAATATATGCCGAATCTTTACGAGCATTTCATCGCAAAAGATATTGCTACGTATTTTAAAATGGCATTGGGAAGTAGACAAAGACAAGATTTTTTAATGATCATGAATCGACCAAACAGATATATTTCAAGACAGGCATTGGAAAAGAAAGAACCATCCTTTGAAGATCTTCGAAGATTTTATATTGATAAGGACTGGATGCAAGATCGCATTGATCAATTTGAGTGGGATTTAAAAATGATCTTGAAGATGAAACCAAATGCTGCCATAAAACACCTTAGGAAAAAAGTGGGATATGATGAGTTTTTAAGAGATTATGCCTTAGAAAAAGGAATGAAAGCAGCCGATCTTTTTGACGTTTTGGAGGAATTAGAAGAAGCTTCGACGCCATATAATTCATTAGAGGAGTGGTTTGCACATATAGAAGAATATACAAAGGCTTTAAAAAATAAGCAGATGCATATGAATGAAACTATGAGTGGAGTACGTTTGCTGACAATGCATGCATCAAAAGGACTGGAATTTAATACGGTTTATATTATAGAAGCGAATGACGGTCAGATTCCTTATAAAAAATCTTTAAAAGAACATAAAGAAGAGGAAGAGCGAAGATTATTCTATGTGGCAATGACTCGGGCAAAAGAAGAATTGAAGATTTCTTACGTAAAAGCAAAAAACGGGAGAGAAACATCTGCTTCTCGATTTATTGATGAAATATTTAAAACGGTTGGAAAATAAGGATTTCCTCATTTTCCAACCGTTTTTTAAGGGAAGATTATTCTTCTTCAGAATCTAAATCTTCATATTCTTGTGTGTCAAGCCATTCATCAAATTTGTCAGCAACGCGTTCATATTCGTCATCGTCTTCAATGTTATCAAGAGTTGGCTCTCCGTCTTCTGTTTCTAAGAAGCGGTATAAGAAAACTTCACCATCCTCATTGTTTCCATCTTCATCAAGAGGAAGCAAAGCAATGTATTTGCGTGCATCCACTTCAAAGATTGTGAGAACTGCGCATTCAAGTTCTTCATCGTTATCAAGAGTTAATGTGACTGTTAATGTTTCGTTTTCGTTCATAATGCTCTCCTTTATTCTTAATAGGTTTCACGTTATGTGAGTAATATAGTTTTACTCTAACAAAAAGAGATGAAAAAAGCAAGAAAAACATCACGAAAACATCACAGTATTTCTATTGACATTGACTAGAAAACTTGTAGAATTAAAGGTGCGAGTGTGCATCTTTCTATTGTAAAAGAAAAAAGATACTCAAAATAGGAGGCAGAAAATGAAAAAAAAGATTTTGACTTTACTTTTTATGACTGTATTGATCTGTTTATTCGCCGCAGGATGTAAAAAAAATGTAGGAACACCAGAGGATAATGCAGTGCAGGAGGAAGAGGAAGAAGTAGAAGAAGAAGATATAGAGGAAGGAACAAAGTTTGGATATAGTTGCATTGATACAGACAATCCATACTATAGCGTAATGCAAAAATCAATCGAAATTGAGATTAAGGATGATGGTTATACCCTTCTTGTGAAAAATCCAGGAGCAGATGCCAAACTTCAAAATCAGCAAATTTTAGAAATGATTGAGGAAGGAGTAAAAGCTGTGTTTTTATGTCCAGTTGACAGAGAAGCCATCAAACCAGCCCTAGAGGCACTTGCTGAAGCAGATATTCCAGTGATCAATATTGATACACAGGTAAAAGATACAAACTTAGTAAAAACGTTTATTGGTTCGGATAATAAAAATGCAGGATATCAGTGTGGAGATAACCTTGTAAAGAAACTTCCAAAAGGCGGAAAAGTGTTGATTGTTGAAAATTCTATGATGAATTCCTTTATAGAGCGAATCACAGGGTTTGAAAAGGCGATTGCAAATTCTGGATTTGAGGTTGTTGACAGAATCGATTTTGGTATGGGAGAAAATCTAGAAGAAAGTATCCAGAAGATGCTTGCCGATAAGAAAAAGATAGATGCAGTGATGTGTGGAGACGATCAGATTGCATTAAAAGTAGTTGATCTTTTAGAAGCAGCCGGAGTAAAAGATGTACTTGTCTATGGCGTTGATGGATCACCGAAAGCAAAGGAAAAATTACTGGAGAAAGACTCTCTCCTAGAAGGAACAGGAGCACAGTCCCCTATTAATATCGGGAAAAAAGCAGTCAAAACGCTTTACGATATTATGGAAGGGAATGACTATGAGGAAGAATATTTGGAAGATACATTTTTGATCAATAAAGAAAATGCACAAATGTATGGAACAAATGGATGGCAATAGGAAAGAAGGTACGGATGAATAGAAAGATCGTAGCAGGAATCCCATATCCATTAGGGGTGACGATATCAAAAAATCGGGTTAATTTTTCAGTGGAAGCTCCAGAAAAGAAAAATTGCGAGTTGATTTTGTATAAGGTGGGCAGTTGTGTGCCAGATCAGGTGATTGATATGCCAGAAGAAAAAGCTTTTGGAAGCGTACGTTATGTGGCTATCGAAGAAATGGATCCCGCACAATATGAATACAATTACAGAATCAATGGAAAGATTTATATAGACCCTTACGTACGAGAACTGACAGGCCATAAAATATTTGGGCAGAAAGAAGATTTGGAACGTCAAGAAGTACGGGGAAGAATCCTACCATCTTCCTTTGATTGGAAGGACGATAGAAGATTATCCATTCCGTACAATGAAGTGGTCGCTTACAGCCTTCATGTTAGAGGATTTACAAAACATCCCTCTTCTCAAGTAAAGAATAAAGGAACATTTGCAGGGGTGCAGGAAAAGATTCCATATTTACAGGAGCTTGGAATTAATCAGATTCACTGTATGCCTATTTATGAATTTGTGGAACGCACGAATACATATCAAAATTACTGGGGATATGGAAAAGGACTTTATTTTGCACCAAAAGCAGCATATGCTTCTGGAAGTAATGTGGCAGATGAATTGAAAGAAATGATTTATTCTTGTCATAAAGCTGGAATAGAAGTGATTTTAGAAATGCCGTTTGATGAAGGGGTGCTTCCACAATTGGTGGTAGAATGTTTGCGGTTTTATGTGATGGAGTACCATGTAGATGGATTTATTATCAATCCATACAGGGTTTCCTGGGAAATGGTTACAAAAGATCCATTTTTAAAAGGAACGAAGTTGATCAAAAAAGAGGATGAATTTCAAAATACTATGCGACGTTTCCTAAAGGGAGATGAGGGCATGGTCCAAGATGTCGTAAAGGCGATTCGTCATAATACAAACGACGATAGTTGCTATAATTATATTACAGGTCACACAGGGTTTACATTAAATGACTTGGTATCCTACGATGCAAGACATAATGAAGCGAATGGTGAGCAAAATCAAGATGGACCGCAATACAATTACAGTTGGAATTGTGGGGTAGAAGGTCCTACAAGAAAAAAATCAATTATAGCGTTTCGAAAAAAACAGATATACAATGCGTTCTTTCTTTTATTGATGGCTCAGGGAACTCCTTGTATTTTAGCGGGAGATGAGTTCAGAAACACCCAGAAAGGGAATAATAATGTATATTGTCAAGACAATGAATTGTCATGGCTTGACTGGGGAAAACGGAAGAATCACGGAGAGTTGTTTGAATATGTAAAGACATTGATTGCCATTCGAAAACAACATAAGGTGCTTCATAGAGAAGAAAAGCTTTTGGGAATCGACAAGTCGGCATGTGGAATTCCGGATATTTCTTATCATGGTGAGAGCGCATGGGTTACACCAGGAGATATTGCTAGTCGCCAATTAGGAGTATTGTATTCCGGGGCAGAAGTAGAAGATGTAGATTGTTTTATTGCTTACAATATGCATTGGGAAAATCATATATTTGCCCTTCCACAATTGAAGGACAACAAGAAATGGTGTCTTATATTAGATACAACAGATGCAGTGGAAAAAGATTTGGTTTTGGAAGAACAAAAATTAATTGATCTCCGTCCAAGAAGCATTGCTCTTTTGGTAGGAAAAAAGATGGACGGTTTGAGACAAGAAGAAACGAAAAAGCATACAAATAAAACAAGAGGGAAAGAAAAGGAGAAAACCGTTGAGTCTTAAAAACGCAATCTGCCATTTTGAAACGATCACAAAACATAAACTGCTTGTAATGAAAGAATGTTTTCAAGTAGGGTTATATAAACAAGGACTTCTTCACGATCTTTCAAAGTACAGTTGGAGTGAATTTAAGGTTGGATGCAAGTATTATCAAGGAAATCGAAGTCCCAATAATGCAGAACGAGAAGAGAAAGGATGTTCCTATGCTTGGCTGCATCACAAAGGTCGAAATAAACATCATTACGAATATTGGATTGATTACGGAACAAATGGAACAAAAACAATGGTTGGTATGAAAATGCCAGTTTGTTATGTCGTGGAAATGTTTTTAGATCGAATTGCGGCAAGTAAGATATACAAAGGGAGCGCATACAAAGATAGTGATCCACTTCTTTATTTTAAAAGTGGAAATGGAGATTATCTTATGCATGAAGATACAAAAAAGCTTTTGGAACAACTGCTTACTATGCTTTCAGAAAAAGGGGAAAAGGAAGTGTTTGAATATATTCGTGCAGAGGTATTAAAAAAGCAGAAAAGATAAAGAGGAAAAGGAAATGAAATTATATTTTGTCCGCCATGGAGAAACTTCATGGAATAAGAGACATAAAGTTCAAGGTAGAGTAGATATCCCACTAAATGATTATGGAAGATATCTCGCACAAAAGACTCGCGAAGGATTAAAAGATACGAAGATTGATCTAGCATATACAAGCCCTTTGATTCGTGCGAAAGAAACAGCAACGATTGTTCTTGGAAACAGAAACATTCCACTTATAGAAGAACCATTGATTCAAGAAATGAATTTTGGTGTAGCAGAAGGGATTTGTTTCAAAGGAGAAGGAAAAGAGCCAGGTGGAGATGAGTTCAACAAATTTTTTGTGGATACCGCAAATTATCAAGTGCCAGAAGGCGGAGAGTCTGTTCCGGAATTAATGAAACGAGTCGGAACATTTTTAGATTGGCTTTATACAAATAAGGAGTTACAAGATCAGTCAATTTTAATTTCAACCCACGGTGCAGCATTAAAGGCAATGCTAAATACGATTAGAGGAATTGATTCTGTAGCTCAGTTTTGGGGAGGAGGAGTCCCTAAAAATTGTTCCGTGACGGAAGTTGAGGTTACGGATGGCAAACCTCAAATAATCTTCGAGGGAAAAATTTATTATTAAAAAAACAGGAAAGAGGGATTTCTCTTTCCTGTTTTTTGATTCTTTGTACAGTGAAATATATTAATCTTCGTCGTCTGTTTGTACGTTGTAAGTTGCTCTTTTACGAGCCATCTCATCGCTAGCAAGGTATTCGTCATAAGTTGTGATCTTATCAATTAGTTTACCACCAGGTACAATTTCCATAATACGATTTGCTGTTGTCTGAACAATCTGATGGTCGCGAGAAGAGAAAAGAAGTACTCCAGAGAATTTAATCATTCCATTATTTAATGCAGTAATGGATTCCATATCAAGATGGTTTGTAGGTTCATCAAAGAGAAGAACATTTGCTCCAGAGATCATCATTTTTGAAAGAAGACATCTTACTTTTTCTCCACCTGAAAGTACTTTTAATCGTTTCACGCCGTCTTCACCTGCGAAAAGCATTCTTCCAAGAAATCCACGTACATAGGTAGCATCTTTGTTTTCTGAATACTGAGTGAGCCATTCAGTAATGGTGTAGTCGTTATCAAATTCTCCACCAAAATCTTTTGGGAAGTAAGCTTGAGAAGTTGTGATTCCCCATTTATAGGTTCCCTCATCTGGTTCCATTTCCCCGATTAGAATTTTGAAAAGCACAGTTTTTGCAAGTTCATTTCCACCTACGAGGGCAACTTTATCATCGTGACCCAATGTAAAGGAAACGTTATCCAGAATTTTTTCTCCGTCAATTGTTTTAGAAAGTCCTTCTACACAAAGAACTTCGTTTCCAATGTCACGATTTGGACGAAAATCAATATAAGGATACTTTCTACTAGAAGGTTTAATTTCATCTAATTCAATTTTTTCAAGCGCTTTTTTTCTAGAGGTTGCTTGCTTAGATTTTGATGCATTCGCACTAAATCGAGAAATAAATTCTTGAAGTTCTTTAATCTTTTCTTCTTTTTTCTTATTTGCTTCTTTCATTTGACGAATAAGAAGCTGGCTTGACTCGTACCAGAAGTCATAATTTCCTGCGTACAGTTGGATTTTTCCGTAATCAATATCTGCGATTTGTGTACAAACTTTATTTAAGAAGTAACGGTCGTGTGATACAACAATTACAGTGTTCTCGAAGTTGATAAGGAATTCTTCCAACCAGGCGATCGCATCAAGATCAAGGTGGTTGGTAGGCTCGTCAAGAAGAAGAATGTCAGGATTTCCAAAAAGAGCCTGTGCAAGAAGTACTTTGACTTTTTCAGCTCCTGTCAAATCTCGTAAATATTTATAGTGGAGTTCTGTACTAATGCCAAGTCCGTTTAAGAGGTTGGCAGCGTCAGATTCTGCTTCCCAACCATTCATAGTAGCAAATTCTGCTTCCAGCTCACTTGCTTTAATTCCGTCTTCGTCTGTGAAATCTTCTTTTGCATAAATTTCATCTTTTTCTTGCATGATTTCGTAAAGTCTGGCGTTCCCCATGATAACAGTATCAAGAACAACGCAGTCATCATACTTGTAATGATCCTGCTGCAAGAAAGAAAGACGTTCGCCTGGTGTAATTACAACCTCTCCTTGTGTTGGCTCAAGTTGTCCAGATAAAATTTTCAGGAAGGTTGATTTTCCAGCACCATTGGCACCGATCATACCATAGCAGTTTCCTTCTGTAAATTTAATATTAACGTCTTCAAATAACGCTTTTTTTCCAACGCGCAGTGTTACATTATTTGCACTGATCATGTTAAATTCTCCTTTTATAGTTGATGTTGCTTATTGTTCAAGAATTATCTTAACAGACACAGCTCTAAATGGCAAGGATTCCTGCTGTTTTAGAAAAAATTAAGGACTTTTTAGTTTCGAAATATGTGGATTCGTCGTATAATAATATTTAACAGTAAAATTAGGAGGATGATTTCATGGACAAGACGATAGTTGAGTATACACAAAATAGAGAATTATCCTGGTTGAGATTCAATCAGCGTGTTTTGGAAGAAGCACAGGATGAAAGTATTCCACTGCTAGAGCGTATGAAATTTGTAGCTATTTTTACGAGTAATCTAGATGAATTCTTTATGATCAGAGTTGGAAGTCTTTATGATATGGCAGCAGTTGATGATACTGCAGTTGATAGTCGTTCCGGCATGACACCATCACAACAATTAAATGCAATTTATAATGCGGTTGCACCTTTGTATAAAGAAAGAGATAAGACGTATATTCAGATCAAGAAAAAAATGAGTCCATACGGAATATGTGGGTTGGACTTTAAAGAGTTAGAACCACAAGAAAAGAAGTATGTAAAGAACTATTTTATGGAACAAATCCTTCCCATTCTTTCCCCACAGATTGTAGATGCAAATCACCCATTTCCACATCTTTTAAATAAGGAAATCTATGTAGTTGCGAATCTAAAAATTGAGAACAAAACTATGCTTGGAATTGTTCCAGTTCCACAGTTTGTTTCAGATATTTTATATTTACCGGGTCAGGGACTACGATATATCCGTATGGAAAAAGTAATTATGGAATATTTGGAAAAGGTTTTTGAACGCTATGAAGTTTCGGATAAAAACTACATCTGTGTTACAAGAAATGCGGATGTGTCACCAGATGACGAGGCGTATGCGGATAATGATGATTTTCGATTTGTGATGAGAGAAACCCTTCATAAACGGACGCGTATGGCGGCTGTGAGACTTGAGACTGCACGTGATCTGGACAAGAAAATGGAAGCCTATTTTTGCGAGAAGTTTAAAATTACACCAAAGTGTATTTTTCGCACAAAAATGCCCATGAAGTTGAAGTATATTTTTTCCATTGCAGAGAGGGTTCCAGCACAGTTAAAACGAGACCTTTCCTATCCAGTCTTTGTACCGCAGCCATCGCTGCAAATTAGCGAAACTAAGATTATGGCACAACTTAACCGCCAGGATGCGTTGTTATTTTATCCGTACGAAAGTATGGAACCATTTTTGCAGCTGTTAAAGGAGGCATCTGTTGATCCCAATGTGCTTACCATTAAGATAACCATTTATCGTTTGGCTAATAAAGCAAGGTTAGTGGAATATCTGTGCGCAGCAGCGGAAAATGGTAAAGAAGTTACAGTTCTAATTGAGCTTCGTGCAAGATTTGATGAGCAAAACAACATCGAGTGGTCAGAGCGAATGGAAGAAGCAGGATGTCGTGTAATTTATGGGTTTGAAGGCTACAAAGTACATTCAAAAATATGTCTCATCACCTATAAGAGTAAAAATGAAATCAAATATATTACCCAAATAGGTACCGGAAATTACAATGAGAAAACAGCAAAAATGTATACGGATTTTTCTCTGATGACAGCGGATAAATCGATTGGTGAAGATGCGGCAATCTTTTTTACAAACATGTCCATTGGAAATTTAGATGGCAGATATAAAAATCTGATTGTATCTCCAACTAGTTTGAAGGAAAAAGTATTACAGCTTATGGATGAGGAGATCAAAAAGGGAGAGCAGGGTCGCATCATCATGAAAATGAATTCAGTTACCGATCGGGAATTCATAAAAAAAACAGCGGAAGCATCTAGGGCAGGAGTGAAGATTGATTTGATCGTAAGAGGAATTTGTTGTATCTTACCTGGAATTCAGGGACAGACAGAAAATCTTACGGTAACAAGTATTGTGGGACGGTATTTGGAACATCCAAGAGTGTTTGTTTTTGGAAAGGGTGAGGAGACAAAGATCTACATTGGTTCTGCAGATATGATGACACGAAATACGGAGAAACGTGTGGAGGTCGCTTGTCCTATTTACGACAAAAAAATAAAAGAACGGCTGTTACATTGTCTTGAAGTTATGCTTCAGGATAATGTAAAAGCAAGAGTAATGCAAAGTGACGGTACGTATCAAAGAAAGCCGCAGGGAGAGACAAAAATAAACTCTCAGGAAGTTTTTATGAAAGAAGCACTTCGAGCAAGCGTAGCTAAAAAAGTAGAGAAAAAGAAAACGTTTGTGGAGCGAGTGAAAACGTTTTTTCGTTGATTTTTAAATAAAAATTGTATATGATAGAAAATGTTTCTTCGGAAACAAGGCGTCATGTAAGTGACAGATCAGGAGGAGAAAATGAAAAAGTTGACAAAACAAAGCTTTGGAATTACAAAAGATGGGAAAGAAGCCTTTCTATATACATTGGAAAATTCCAAAGGAATGAAAATTTCAATGACAGATTTTGGTGCAGCACTGGTAAGTGTACAAGTTCCAGATTATCAAGGGAATTTAAGAGATGTCGTAACAGGATATGAAATAGTTTCTGGTTATGAAGAAGGAAACGCTTCATTTGGAGCTCCTGTTGGAAGATGTGCAAATCGGATAGGGGGTGCATCTTTCGAAATAAACGGTCAGACTTATGAGTTAGAAAAAAATGAAAGAGAAAAAAACAATCTTCATAGTGGAAATGACTTTTATAACAAGCGACTTTGGAAAGCAGAAGAAGAAGAAGGAGACACAAAGGTAACATTTGTTTTACATAGTCCGCATATGGATCAAGGTTTTCCAGGAAACCTGGATATGTATGTGACGTATGAATTAACAGAAGAAAACGAAGTTCAGATTCATTACCATGCGGTTCCGGATAAAGATACGATTATTAATATGACGAATCACAGTTATTTTAATTTGAATGGTCATCAAAGTGGTGAAATTACAGAGCATCTGTTATGGGTTGACTCTGATTACTTTACAAGAGCAGATGAAGAATCTATTCCAACAGGGGAAGTGATAGAAGTAACAGGGACCCCTATGGATTTTCGAACATTTACTCGTATTGGAAAAAATATAGATGCAGATTATGAAGCAACAATATTAGGGTGTGGATATGATCATAACTGGATGCTAAAAAATGAAGGAGTACTGAAAAAAGTAGCAGAAGTAAAAGGAGATCAGTCCAAGATTGTGATGGATATTCTTACCGATCTCCCGGGAATGCAAATTTACACAGCAAATTTCTTAGAGGCAGAAAAAGGAAAAGAGGGATGTGTCTACGAAAGAAGAACATCCGTTTGCTTTGAAACACAATATGTTCCAGATGCCATTCATCATGAAAATTTTATAAGTCCAGTTTGTAGGGCAGATCAGGCCTATGATACGACAACGATCTTTCGTTTTCGGATAGAAAAATAAGGTGACAGGGGATTTATGGGAAAGTCGGTTTACATTGCGGAAAAGCCAAGTGTGGCTCAAGAATTCGCAAAAGCATTAAAATTAAATACAAAACGTCAAGATGGCTTTTTAGAGTCTGAGGAAGCGATTGTGACGTGGTGCGTTGGTCATTTGGTGACCATGAGTTATCCGGAAGTTTATGATCCGGCCTTAAAACGTTGGAGTTTACAAACCCTTCCTTTTTTGCCGGAAGAATTTAAATATGAGGTAATTCAAGATGTTTCTAAGCAATTTGGAATTGTAAAAAAAATCCTGACACGTGAAGATGTGGATACAATTTATGTGTGTACAGACTCTGGAAGAGAGGGGGAATACATTTACCGATTGGTGGAACAAGAAGCACATGTGGAAGGGAAAGTCCGAAAAAGAGTTTGGATTGATTCGCAGACAGAGGAAGAAATTTTAAGAGGGATTCAAGAAGCTCAAGATTTATCAAAGTATGACGCTTTGAGTGACTCGGCTTATTTGCGTGCAAAAGAAGATTATCTGATGGGAATCAATTTTTCACGCCTTTTAACTTTAAAATATGGAGAAAGTATTTCAAATTACCTTCATACAAAGTTTGCATCTATTTCTGTGGGACGAGTGATGACTTGTGTGCTTGGGATGGTTGTAAGAAGAGAAAGAGAAATACGAGAATTTGTGAAGACTCCTTTTTATCGGGTGATTTCTACAATAGAGGCAGGAGAAAATACGTTTGAAGGAGAGTGGAAAGTTACACCACAATCAAAGTATTATCAATCGTTGGATTTGTATAAAGAAAATGGATTAAAAAAACGAGAGAAAGCAGAAGAACTGATTTCTGATCTGCAAAAAGAATCCCCGATCGTTGGTCAAATCACTTCTGTTGAAAAGAAGAAAGAGAAAAAGAATCCTCCTCTTCTTTACAATCTTGCAGAGTTACAAAATGAGTGTTCCAAACGATTTAAAATCAGTCCGGATGAAACACTTCGTATTGTGCAGGAACTTTATGAAAAGAAACTGGTGACTTATCCAAGAACAGATGCCAGGGTACTTTCTAGTGCAGTTGCAAAGGAGATTGCAAAAAATTTAAATGGACTGATGAATTATCAGCCAGTTATACCATACCTCCAAGAAATCGTTTCTTTTGGAAGTCACAAAGGGTTAGCAAAGACTAGATATGTCAATGATAAGCAGATTACAGATCACTATGCAATTATACCAACAGGACAAGGAATTGGTGCATTGAAATCGGTATCGGCACTGGGGCAAAAAGTCTATGATTGTATTGTAAGACGATTTTTGAGTATCTTTTATCCGGCAGCAGTTTATCAAAAAATTTCAGTGGTAACACAGGTGCAACGTGAGAGTTTCTTTTCTAACTTTAAAATACTTGCAGAAGAAGGGTTTTTGAAGGTAGCAGGAGAAAACGGATCACAAAGTACAGATCAGGCGTTTTTTGATCAAATTCAAAAATTAAGAAAAGGAATGCAGCTTCCAATCCAAAAGCTGGATATCAAAGAAGGAGAAACGTCTCCGCCAAAACGATACAATTCAGGTTCGATTATTCTTGCAATGGAAAACGCAGGACAGTTGATCGAAGATGAGGAACTTCGAGCGCAGATTAAAGGGTGTGGAATTGGAACGAGTGCAACAAGGGCTGGTATTCTTAAAAAATTGGTACAGATTCGATATTTGGAATTAAATAAAAAAACACAGGTGATCACACCTTCCCTTTTAGGAGAGATGGTCTTTGATGTGGTTGGAAATTCCATCCGTTCTCTTTTAAACCCGGAACTTACTGCAAGTTGGGAAAAGGGATTAAACTATGTGGCAGAAGGTCAGATTACGTCAGAAGAATACATGAATAAGCTTACAAAATTTGTAGAGGGTCATACGAATAAAGTAAAAGTGCTCAATAATCAGTACCAATTAAGAACGTTATATGATCATGCAGCTCAATATTATAAAAAAACACAGACATCAGCAAAGAAAAAGAATAATGGAAAGGAAAAATAAAATGACAGATCTTACGATTAGAGAATTGTACACATTAGAAGAAACAATTGCAAAAGATATTTTTGAAGGAGCGACTTATCCATGGGAAGTACTCTCAAAGATCAGCGAGTTTATCCTGAAGTTAGGCGCAACATTAAGGGAGGAAGAATACGAAAAAATAGGGGAAGATGTTTGGATTGCACGCTCTGCAACGGTTGCCCCAACAGCATATATTCATGGGCCGGCAATTATTGGAAAAAATGCGGAAGTAAGACATTGTGCATTTATTAGAGGAAATGCGATTGTTGGAGAAGGTGCAGTTGTGGGAAATTCAACAGAACTTAAAAATGTTATCCTCTTTAATAAAGTTCAAGTACCTCATTACAATTATGTAGGAGATTCTATTCTTGGATACAAAGCACATATGGGAGCTGGATCTATTACATCAAATGTTAAATCTGATAAAAAATTAGTGGTTGTAAAAACCAAAGATGGAAACATTGAGACAGGAATTAAAAAATTTGGAGCCATGATTGGTGATGAAGTAGAGGTAGGATGTGGAAGTATTTTAAATCCGGGAACAGTGGTAGGAAAATGCTCAAATATTTATCCGCTTTCCTCTGTACGTGGATGCGTTCCATCTCATTCCATTTATAAGAAACAAGGAGAAGTTGTTCTTAAGTTAGAAGAATAATCACAAAAGTCGACAGGATAAAAATCTTGTCGGCTTTTTATGATGGAAAAAAAGAGAAAGATATGTTAAAATAAAGTATCAAATCATCAAATCTATTCGTTCTATATCAAATCAAGGCAGATCGCCAAAGAACGCATGTAAACAAGAAAAAAGACAGGTAGTGATGCGTATGGATGCATAATCAAAAGTGAAAAAATAGTTGACAATTTATAGGAAGTATAATAGTATAATAATCATGAGAAGCGAACAACTGTTCGGGTTTAAAAAGGAGATTGTTTCGATGGCAAATAATAATGAGGAAAAAAAGAAAGCGCTGGATGCAGCGATTGCAAAATTAGAGAAAGATTTTGGAAAAGGGGCGGTGATGAAACTGGGAGATCCTGGTGCAACAGTGGCAGTGGAGACAGTGCCGACAGGATGCTTAAGTTTGGATCTTGCTCTTGGACTTGGTGGTGTTCCAAAGGGGCGTGTGATTGAGGTTTATGGTCCTGAGTCAAGTGGTAAAACTACTGTTACATTACATATGATAGCAGAAGTTCAAAAAAGAGGCGGAATTGCTGGATTTATTGATGCAGAGCATGCATTAGATCCCGTTTATGCAAAAAGCATCGGAGTAGATATTGATGAACTATATATTTCACAGCCAGATAGTGGGGATCAGGCACTTGAGATTGCTGAGACGATGGTACGTTCTGGAGCGATGGATATTATTGTTATCGACTCTGTTGCAGCACTAGTTCCACGTCAGGAGATAGAAGGGGATATGGGAGATAGCCATGTTGGACTTCAGGCTAGATTGATGTCTCAGGCACTTAGAAAATTGACTCCTGTTATTAGTAAATCAAACTGTGTTGTTATTTTTATCAACCAGCTTCGTGAGAAAGTAGGAGTGATGTTTGGAAATCCAGAGACAACTACAGGTGGACGTGCTCTTAAGTTCTACGCATCTGTACGTATGGATGTTAGACGAATTGAAACATTAAAACAAAATGGAGAGATGGTAGGAAATCGTACGCGTATTAAGATTGTTAAAAATAAAATTGCACCACCATTTAAAGAAGCTGAATTTGATATTATGTTCGGAAAAGGAATTTCGAAAGAAGGAGATATTCTTGATCTTGCTGTATCAATAGACGCGGTTAAGAAAAGCGGTGCGTGGTATGCATACGAAGGAGAGAAAATCGGCCAAGGAAGAGAAAATGCCAAGACATATTTGGCGGAGCATCCAGAATTAATGGAAGAATTGGATCACAAAGTAAGAGCACACTATCATATGGGAGAAAAGAAAGAAGATACAGTTCCAGATGAGTTAAAACTTACAAAAAAGGCTGAAAATAAAGAAGATTAATAGTAGGTAGAATTATGCTGGTTACAAAAATAGAGCCTGTCACAAAAACGAAGTTTAAAATATTTTTAGAGGAGAAGTTCGCCTTTGTTTTATACAAGGGCGAACTTGCCCGTTATGGGATAAAAGAAGGAGCAATCCTGGAGGAAAAGCAGTATCACGAGATTTTAAACACAATCCTTTTGAAACGTGCAAAATTAAGAGCTATGCATTTGCTCGAGATGCAAGATCGGACATGGTCTCAGCTAAAAGAAAAATTGCAGCAAAACTTATATCCCGACGAAACGATAGAGAAAGCCATGGAATATGTAAAGTCTTTTGGATATGTGGACGATCATCGTTATGCTGTTAATTTCGTAAAAGGAAGACAGGGATTCAAAAGTAAAAGAGAAATCGAAGCGTTGCTAATGCAGAAAGGAATTTCGAAGGAATTGCTTACGTTAGCGATGGAAGAATGTTATGACAAGACAGAAGAAAAAGATGCCATACGGAAACTTATGGCAAAAAAAAGAATCGATCCATTTACAGCATCGGAGGAAGAATTACAAAAATTTTATGGGTATTTGGCCAGAAAAGGCTTTCGTTATGAAGATATCCGTCAGGTGATACAAGATTGTAGGGAGAATGCTTGACATAATTGTGAAAACAGTATAAAATTTAAGTGTTGTATTGCAAAATACATAAAAAGAAAATTGAATAAGGAGGTGCTCCTGTGCTGAATATTATTATTTGCATAGCCCTCGCTATTATAGCTTCTGTTATCACTCATTTTGTAACAGTTTCTGCCTTAAAGAAAAATGCTGATTCTAAGATTGGCAATGTGGAAGCAAGAGCAAGAGAGATAATTGATGATGCTGTAAAGACAGCTGAGACAACAAAGAAAGAAGCTCTTTTAGAAGTGAAAGAAGAGTCCATAAGGACAAAAAATGAACTAGAAAAAGAGTCAAAGGAAAGAAGATCTGAGCTGCAGCGTTACGAAAAGAGAGTTCTTGCCAAAGAAGAATCTGTTGACAAGAGATCTGAAGCAATTGAGCAACGTGAAGTAAAATTTACTGCAAAAGAAGAGCAGCTAAAGCAGCGAGAAGCTAAGGTTGAAGAACTTAGCCAGAAAAGAGTACAGGAACTAGAAAGAATCTCAGGACTTACCTCCGAACAAGCAAAAGAATATCTGTTGAAAACTGTTGAAGATGATGTAAAGCATGACACCGCAAAAATGGTACGTGAATTGGAAGCACAGGCAAAGAGTGAAGCTGATAAAAAAGCGAAAGAGTATGTTGTTGGTGCAATCCAAAGATGTGCAGCGGATCATGTTGCTGAAACGACTATTTCCGTAGTACAGCTCCCAAGTGATGAAATGAAAGGACGCATTATTGGTCGAGAGGGAAGAAATATCAGAACACTCGAAACATTAACAGGTGTGGAACTTATCATTGACGATACACCGGAAGCTGTTGTTTTGTCTGGATTTGATCCGATTAGAAGAGAGATTGCAAGAATTGCACTTGAGCGTTTGATCGTGGATGGTCGTATCCATCCTGCCAGAATTGAAGAAATGGTAGAAAAGGCACAAAAAGAAGTAGAAACAATGATCAGAGAAGAAGGAGAAGCCGCAGCGATTGAAGTTGGTGTTCCTGGAATCCATCCAGAACTTATTCGTCTTTTGGGACGCATGAAGTTTAGAACAAGCTATGGACAAAATGCCTTGAAACATTCCATAGAAGTCGCACAGTTATCAGGACTTCTTGCTGGAGAAATTGGGCTTGATGTCAGAATGGCGAAACGAGCTGGTCTTCTTCATGATATTGGAAAATCTATTGACCATGATGTGGAAGGATCTCATATTCAGATTGGTTCAGATCTTTGTAGAAAATATAAAGAATCTGCTACTGTTATTAATGCAGTGGAAGCGCATCATGGAGATGTAGAACCGCAAACATTGATTGCATGTGTGGTACAGGCTGCTGATACGATCTCAGCTGCAAGACCAGGTGCAAGAAGAGAAACAATTGAAACATACACAAACAGATTAAAACAATTAGAAGAAATTTCGAACCAGTTTAAAGGGGTTGAAAAATCTTTTGCTATTCAAGCAGGTAGAGAGA
>JARHYE010000079.1 GCA_029258605.1 Ruminococcus sp. | reverse complement strand
TGCTATACTACAAAACTGTGTAAAGCCCACAAAAACCAAGGTCTTATCGGGCTTTCGGCGATTCCCGCCGTAAAATGAATCGTGTGTTCGTGACCTTCCACACGTAAAACAAAACTAAAGGAGAATTAAATAATGAAAAACTCAAGCAAAAACAAAGTGCTATTTATGGCACAGGCAGCCATGATTGCTGCCGTTTATGTAGTACTAACTGTCATGGGAGCCGCTCTCGCATTTGGTGAAGTACAGGTTCGATTTGCCGAGGCATTGACAATCCTTCCCGTATTCACACCTGCTGCAGTTCCAGGATTATTCATCGGCTGTCTATTAGGAAATATTTTAGGCGGTGCAATTGTTCCTGATATCATTTTAGGTTCCATTGCAACTTTGATCGGTGCACTTTTAACATGGGTGCTAAGAAATAAGAGCAAATACATTGCGATTCTTCCACCAATCTTGTCAAACGCATTGATTGTTCCATTTATTTTGAAATATGGTTACCAGTTACCATTTTCAATTCCATTTATGATGATGACAGTTGGAATCGGCGAAATCATTTCCTGTGGTGTACTTGGTTTGATTCTTTATGCTGTTCTTAACAAGTACAAATTCGTAATTTTTAAAACAGCAGTATAATATACAACAAAAGGGTGAGAACCAAATTTAGTTCTCACCCTTTTCCATTTAATCTAAATACCCAATATAAACATTTCCATGCGACTCCATCGTATCTTCCATTTCTGATACATAGATACTGTGTTCTTTTCCATCATCTGGATCGAGATAGTAAACGCTCTCTAAATCATATCCTGTAATCAATACCGCATGATCTTTTCCCATGATTGCAATCACTGGCCTTCCAAGATTTACAACATAGAAAATCTGATCCAATCTACTTCCTGTCAGATCTGTTTTTACCCCTTTAAACTTTTTCATGTACGCTTCTGCTGCTTCTAACGAGGTCTGATTTTCTTTTTTCTTGAAATCATCAATCGTTGTCTCACATGCCAAAAGTCTATTTCCTTTTTGCCATATGTAAGACTGTCGATCAGAAATTACAACTCCGGACTCTGCTTCTGCTTTTTGAATCGCTTCTCCTGCCTTCGGATAGATTCCTCGAAGAGTTCCTAGTGCATATACATAAAATTGCTCCTCTAATCCGGTTTCGTTTTGAGCTAATGTAATCACATCGTTCCCATGTTCTTGTTTTGGTCGAAGAATTTTTACGGTATTCTTTAACTTTCCTCGTTTGATTTTAATCATACTTTGGTTTCCTTTGTCCTCCGTATAATAAAGTCCAACCCGTTCCTCCACTTCAACTGGTTCATCGCTGCGGCTAATGTAATCTGGTTCTGTTTCAACATACTGAGAATCTGCTTTTTTTACACGAGAAAGGGTGACCTGATCATTGACAATCTCAACCCCTTTAATATAGATATTTTCCTCTTTGTATTGTTTTACTACATCTCCTTCTTTATTTACAATCCGGATCTCATACATTGGAAGAATCATATCTCCTGTTATGCCCTTAGACTGATCTTCCTCTTTTTGTAATCCGTAGATAAAATCCTCACCAATAAAACCGAGTGGCTTAATATGTTCTCCTTTTTCTGGTTTCACATCATAATTGGTGCCATTTTTAAGATTCATAACCTTGATTGTTTCTTCCTTCATATCATCCGAGTCACTTTCCAAATAGGCTAAGAGATGATTATCCTCAGAAATCGCATACTGTCCATCTTTCATATTTTCTACTAATATTTTCTGTTTACTTTTTTCAAGATCTGCTTGTAACAGTTGATGATTGGCCAAGATATACAAAAGAGAATTTTTATGATCGTAGTAAATCATATCTCCCAGTTCTTGTTTCGCCATCATAAAACTTTTATTGCTTGGAATGAACGCTTTTTCCTGAACGGTATTGTTTTTCGCATCGTAATAGTAGATATCTGCTCCTACCTCTCCTTCATGGCTTCCGCGATTCATATAGCCATACACAACAAAAACAAGGCTTCCATCCTGATTTTGATTAATGATCTGAACACTATGCTGTGCGTATTGTCCTCTCTTATCATGCCCTTCTCTGTTTGCGAAACTAAAAACAAGAGCAATCTTATTTTTAGCAACATCATAAGCCCACAAATCCCTACTTGTCACAAACGCAATCGAAGTTTCCTTTTTGTTTTCCACTACTTGAATATCTGGTGAAACATTTCCTAAATGAATGCCATCTTTAGCAAATGAAGTGGGATCTGCATCAAAAACCTGCTCTATTGTCCTATCAAAATTTTGAAGGTAGGCTCCCTCCTCAGAATAGCGAACACGATAAAATTCCCGCACATTAAAGAGATCTGCTTTCGATTTATCATTGACCACATTTACCTGATACGTTGCCAAAAGTGATGTGTATACAGAATTTGCTTCTTGTATACTCCATTCCACGGTTCCTGAAACTTCTGGTTTTAAATCTCTCCATGTAACATTAAAAAGGTCAGAAGATAAGGTTACATGCTGAAAAGAATGTGGATCTTGAGTTCCATCGACTGAAAGTTCTTTTGCAACTACATCATTATTGCTTTTCCCAAGAAAGGTACTCTCATGAAACGTTCTTGCATGTTCCAGACATTCCGTTACAGCAAGTCCCGTCGGCCTTATAATTCTTGTATAAAAATATACTGGTCCTTTTTTCAACTCTAGTCCAACCCTTAAAACAGCTTCCATTTCTGTTTTTTTCAGTGCTTTACTTAATTTTAATGTTGCATTTTCCTGCGTGAAATCTTTTACTTTTCCAGATGCATATACCTCTTTTCCATCCATGGAATATACATCATAAAAAATTTCAGAAATTTTATTTCCATCCGCTTCAATAAGCATTTGAAGGTTTCCGTTTTTCTCAATTGGTGTAATAGAATCTCGCATTGCTGCAACATTCATTTCATGCACATAACCTTGTAGATGGTTCAACTCCTCACCTTTTACTAAGAAAGAGACTCTAGGTAACGTAGGATCACCTAAGTCTACTCTTGCATCATCATTTCCTCGATTTGTAATCAAACTGCTGATTAAAATTGCTAGCAGAAAAATAGCTGTAAGAACCCCTGTTTTTATAATCCTCTTTTTTTTCATTAGTTTTCTCCCTCTTCCAACAGTTTCCCCAAAGTTGGATGGGCATGCAAAAACTTTGTACAGGTTTCAATATCTGCTTCTGCTTGTTTGTTTTTCTTTCCCGCTTTCACTGCACGCAATAGGATATTCTTTGGTGTGTGCTCCATATCAATAAATTCCAAAACTTGTGTCTCATATCCAGAAGCTTCCAAATATTTTGCTCGAAGGCCATCTGTTACAAGCGCTGCAAATCTTTCCTTTAAGAGTCCATACTCCATAAGTGGTGCAAGCTCCTCCGCATAGATCTGACCATTTAATTCATGTTGACAACACGGAACGGATAGAATAACTTGTGCATTCCACCCAATCGCTTTCGCAAGTGCATAATCGGTTGCGGTATTACAAGCATGCAATGTCACAACCATATCAACCTGACTTACTCCCTCATAATCTGCAATGTCTCCGACTAGAAAAGAAAGTTTTTTGTATCCGTATTTCTCAGCAAGTTCATTGCAATGTTCAATTACTTCTTTCTTTAAATCAAGGCCAATCACTTTAATGTCATAGTTTTTTAACTCATGTAAATAGTAATACACTGCAAATGTTAAATACGATTTTCCGCATCCAAAATCGAGAATGGTAAGTTCTCTACCTTTTTCAAGTTTTGGCAATATATCCTCAATAAACTCAAGAAATCGATTGATCTGTCGAAACTTATCAAAACGAGATCTTACAATCTTTCCTTCCGAAGTCATCACTCCCAAATCCTGCAAAAAAGGTACTTGCATCCCCTCTTGAAGAATATACTTCTTTGTTCGATTGTGTGTCATTTCCGTTGCTTTTTTGCCATCTTTGTTTTTCTTTTTTTGAATCGTCACTTTCCCTTTTTTGCTAACTAGAACTGTATAATTTTCTTGCTCTGTTGCAATTTGCAATTGTCGAAATTCTCCCATATACTTTAGTAGTTTCTCTATCGTTTCTTGCTTTTTAAGATTTTCATGAAAAGCTTGGGTCTTTGTGAAAGATTCTAATTGGTAGAAAAGTTGATCTTTCATTTGCACTGGACGTACTTTTATTTTAAGTACCCCCTCTTTTAAGCGCGGATTACTGATTACTGCCTGTATAAATTGTGTATTTAAAATCTGTTCTAATAATATTTTAATTTCATCCATTTTAATTGTAATACTCCTCTGTTCATAGATAAAACCGAATTTTCTTCGTCCCTGTATTATTGTAATGCAAAATAGATGCCTGTGCAAGATTTAAACAATGAAATAAGGACAGTACCTGTTGTAAGATACTGTCCTCCCTACTTTCTTTTACTTTACTTTTGGAAACTCAATGGTAACTTTAAATAGATCGCCATCTAAGTATAAATTAAAAGTTCCTCCTTGCATTTTTGTCAAACTTTTTGCTATGGAAAGTCCCAATCCACTTCCTTCGGAACCTCTGGAAATATCGCCACGAATAAAGCGTTCTGTCAGTTCATCTGCTGTAAAATTAAGTGGCTGCTTAGAAATATTTTTTAAAGAAAAAATCACCTTTTCTTCCTGCACATACAATTCAGAATAAACTCTTGTGCCAGGCATCGCATATTTTAATGCATTTGTATAAATATTTTCTAAGATTCTCCACATCCTTCGTCCATCTACATGGATGATAACCGGTTCTTCCGGAAGTTTTTGAATAATCTTCAAATTACTATTTTCAAATTTTTCCGAAAGTTCTCCTTCGGTTTGGTTGATCATCTCAACAAAATTCACATCCATATACTCCAATGTAATATTTCCACTGGATACTTTTGATGCCTCTACCACATCTTCTGTAAGTGTCTTAAGACGTAGTGATTTCTCACTTAAAATCTCCAAATAACCTTGAATTTTTGGATCTTCAAAATCTTCTCGTTTTAACAAATCTACATAATTAATAATCGAAGTAAGTGGTGTTTTAATATCATGAGACACATTCGTAATGAGATCCGTTTTTAATCGCTCACTCTTCATGGCATGATCCACCGCCTTATGTAGTCCCTGGGCAACATCATTCACTTTTTCTGCCAGTTCTTTATTCTCACCTTTCAACTTATCTGTGGGAATCTGATATTCCATATTTCCCTGAACCAGCTCTTCAATTCCGATTCCAATCTGCTTCTTCGCAATCGCATCTCTAATGACTAAATATGCAGAAACTATATCTAAAAGAATCATTCCGAATAGAACAAGTATAGATAAAAAATTCCCCACAGAAACAAAAAACCAGATTACCCAGTGAAATAATAGAAATACAGTTAATAAAATGGTTGCTTTTGAAACTTTAGATCTTTCTCTCCAAAATATTTTTAAATTTTCACACAGGTGGCATAGAACACTATTTTTCCATAAAACGTTTGCTTTGATCCGTTTAACAAGGCTAAAATAACCTACCAAAAAACAGGACGTTGTGAAAAAGATTAGAAATGCAGTCAATATATAATCAGATGGCTGATTATATGTATGTGCACTTCCCATTGTCATAGTTGTGATTCCCTGCACATATTCAAGCTGTCTTCCCCCAATGGCGTTTGCAATCGGATTTCCAAAGATCAAGGTAAAAATCCCATATGGAATTGCCCAAGCGAATAGAATCGAAAGTGCACCCAACTCCGTTTTCCATCGATCAAATGTGGAAAGAATGATTTTTCCGTCTTCATTCTTTTGTCCAATCTTTGTAGTCAGCCATACCATGCATAGTAACAATAAAATAAGATTTATAACTAGAGAAACAATGACACTTTTTAATCTCGGAACAAAATAATTATAATCCTGTTTATAGTTATAAAAAATATCCTGGATCGGATACGTTGTATCTATCGCCGCCGCAAAAACATAGTTCGATTTATTTCCTTTGTAATAAGATTGTATTGCATTTCTCCAGTCCTGCTTGTAAATCTTCATATTAGTATCTAAATCAGAGAGTTTTTCATCTACAATAAGATACTTTCCTTGTTTTGCTTTTAATTTTTTTAAGTTGGAAGTTACCTCATTAAAACTTTTATACGCACTGTTGTTGGTGTATACATATTTTTTATTTTTATCGATTAATAAATAGGTAAAATTTGTATTTCCCTCTTCCCACACATCATCCGAAGTTCTATATTTCTCAAGTTCTGTCTCTACTTGTGTAATGGCCTGCTTCAATGCATCGTACACTTCTGTTAACTTTCCATTTAATGCTGGAATATGATTGACAACCGACAAAATATTTTCTGCACCATCTGGTTTATATTTTTCTGTAAAAGTGTACGGAAACCTCCAAAAAGAATCGTAGATCATGTTGCCATTTTCATCTGTAATTGAAATCTTATAATCCGATGTAGTCGGCAAATAAGATTCTACATCTCCTAAAAGTGCATCTACCGTCAAATTGGTATTATTTAAATGAAATTTGCCAGAACGAAACTGTTCTTTAAACTCGTTGAGATAGTAATAATAATACGTATTGTCTGGCCTTTGACACACGATAACTGTATCCTCTCTAAGATCTGGATCCGAATACAAATCTCCCCAGCTATCCATTTGATCGACCGTATATGCAAGTCCGTTTTTATTTTCTCCTGAAATATTCCCTTCTTGCACATATTCCATAACATCTACTAATTTATTTGGATTATACTTTCCTTCTGTTTCAAAATTATATTTAGATTGTATATTCTCCATCACGTTTCGAATTGCATAATGGAATAAATCTTGAAATGCAGTAGATTCCTCATACGATCTTCCAAAGTCGGTCTTAGAGGTTATGCTATTTACAAATTGAGGGCATTTATAAAGAAACAATATATCAAAACTAATCGCTAATACTAAAACATTAATAAATAAAATAAGTAACCACTTTAAAAGTTTACTTTTATTCCAGTTTTTTATACATATTCTATTATTTTCTTCCATAAAACTCCTTTATTGTTTTTCTATTTTATATCCAACACCCCATACAACTTTTAAATATCGAGGTTCCCTTGGATTGATCTCTATCTTTTCTCTAATATGTCGAATATGAACCGCAACTGTATTGTCTGCTCCGATTGCATCTTCATTCCAGATGGATTCATAAATCTGATCAATCGAAAAAACTTTTCCTTGATTTTTCGTTAACAATAATAAAATGTTATATTCGATTGGTGTTAGTTTTACAAACTCTCCGTCTACTGTTACTTCTTTTCTATCATCATTAATAGAAAGACCGCCTGTTTCATATATTTTTTCACTTGATACTCCAGAATTTCCTCCCAACTGGGTATATCTACGCAATTGAGATTTCACTCTTGCAATCAGCTCTAGTGGATTAAATGGCTTTGATACATAATCGTCAGCCCCTACATTTAATCCTAATATTTTATCTACATCCTCTGATTTCGCCGATAAAATAATAATTGGTATCCCATTATTTTCACGAATTTTTATTGTCGCATGAATCCCATCTAATTTTGGCATCATAATATCCAATATTAAAAGATGTACATTTTGCTGCTCCAAAATTTCTAACGCTTCTTCTCCATCATAAGCTTTTAATACACGATATCCTTCTTGGTTTAAATATATTTCAATTGCATCTACGATATCTTTGTCATCATCACATACTAAAATAGTATACATTTTCATCACCTCACTTATAGTATACATGATAGAGCATATTTTTTAAAACCTGACTTAGAAAATCTTATGATTTTCTTAATAAGTCTCTAACCTTTTTCAAAATCTTCCATATAATAGAATGACTTTAGTAAAAAAACAAAAAGGAGTCACCTTATGAACATGAAAGGTCTCGATGTAAGCGAATTTCAAGGGATCGTTGATTGGGACGAAGTAAAAGCTTCTGGATATCAATTTGTCATGATTCGCGCCGGATACGGCTCTGGAACTCTAGATAAACAATTTAGGCGAAATGCAGAAGAATGTAACAGAATTGGGCTTCCTTTTGGTGTTTATTGGTTCTGCTATGCTTTAAGTGCAGAAACTGCAAGGCAGGAAGCAGAAGCGTGCTTAAACGCTGTTGCTCCTTATCGATTGGATTTTCCAATCTGCTATGACATCGAACAGCCTACCATTAATTATGCACGTGAGAATGGTGTCACTGTTACAAGGCAATTGGCAACTCAGTTTGTAACATCTTTTTGCAATCGTATCGAGGAAGCTGGCTATTTTGCCATGTTCTATAGCAACCGAAACTTCCTTGACAACTACTTTGATTCAGAATTATCAAAGCGTTATGCTCTTTGGTATGCCTATTACAGTTCCTGTTTTGATGGAACAAACTGTGGCATGTGGCAGTTCTCTGACCGTGGACGAATTCCCGGAATCCGTGGAAATGTAGATCTTAATATTTCTTTTGTAGATTATCCATCTGTAATCTGCAATGCCGGACTTAATCATCTGAACGGTTGCTCTCCTACTCCACCAAAATACCAATTTTATACGATTCGTTCTGGAGATACTTTAAGTGAAATTTCACAGCGATTTGGAACGACTGTTCCGATTCTCCAACGACTAAACGGCATTACCGATCCAAATGTGATTTATGCTGGAAACACAATTCGTATTCCATTATAAATAATTTATAATTTCATAATATTTTTTCGATTTGTTTAATACTCTTGTCATACTTTGTGCACATTTATACTCTATACTATGAATCAGATAGTTGATAAAACAACTATCACCCCCCTCATAAAAAGTACAGCATCCTTTGAAGAGGATGCTACACTTTACTCTCATTCCTTTAGATAACTATAAAGACAACAAAAACCCCCGTAACCGATAGTACGGGGGTTTTTGCTGTTTCCATATCTTCCCTTGACCTCGCTACATTCTCTCAACTCTAATTGCTACTTTTTACACTCATGGCTGTGGAAGTTTCTTTCTCTGGCAAATATTAAGAAAATCATAATAATCTTCTTAATTCTTTAATGATTATAACATATTTTGGACACATTTTTGCTTTATACTGTGAAACAGATAGTTGAAAAACAACTATCTCCCCCCTCATAAAGTAACGACATCCTTTGGATGTTTCCAGGGATGTCACACTTTACTCTCATTCCTTTAAAAACTATAAAACCCTAAAAAGAAGCTGAATCATTCATGAATTTGAAATGTGACAGCTTCTTTTTGCAACTACAAAAAAAGAGAAGGAACTGATATAATATACCTTCTCTTTTTATCTTATTCTTTAGAATTTAACCACTCGGAAATATCCAAATAAATTTGCTGTCGGTCTGTCTCATTCAACAATTCATGTCGATCCCCAGAATACAAACGTAAACAAACGTCCTTCATTCCTGCTTTTCTATAACGTTCGTATACTTTTCGCACTCCAGTTCCAAAATTTCCGACCGGATCATCAAGTCCCGCCATGAAAATCATAGGAAGCTTTTTGGGAACGGCATAGACACTTTCTTTCTTCTGTAATTGAAGCAATCCACGAAACATATGATAATATGCATTTACTGTAAACACAAATGAACATAACGGATCTTCCACATATTGTGCAAGTTTCTGCAGATCACTCGTCACCCAGTCAGCTCTCGTTTTTGACGGCTGAAATTTTCTATTATATTGCCCAATTGCCATCTGATCTACCAACTTACTTCGATGATGCCATCCTCTGATTTTTGATGTTACCTTACATAACCACATCCCAGTATGAAGGACAAGAGGACTTTGATCTGCAACAACCCCCATAAGAATAACTCCACTTAATTCACTGCCATACAATTGGATATATTGCCGTGTCATAATCGACCCCATACTATGACCTAGTAAAAAATATGGTACATCTGGATATTTTTTCCGAGCTCTCTCGTGCAATGTCCGCATATCTCCCAGAACACATTGATTTCCATCTTTCTCTTCAAAATATCCATATTCTGATTTACTTTGGATGGATTTGCCATGACCTAAATGATCGTTTCCAACAACATAATACCCTTGCTTACAAAGATATTCTGCAAATTCTGAATATCGTTCTACATATTCAACCATTCCATGACACAGTTGTAATACTGCTTTTACTTCGCCCTCTGGTTTCCATTCAATTGTATGAATCTCTGTATTTCCATCTTTTGATGGAAAATAAAACTCATCTCTCATCTTATATGTTCCTTTATCTGTCTTCTAATTTTACATATTCCTTATAAGGTGCAAGCGGTTTATATGCAGGACGAATAATCTTATCTACGTTTTTAAGTTCTTCTAGTCTGTGTGCACTCCATCCTACGATACGTGCAGTTGCAAAAATTGGTGTATAAAGTGCTGGTGGAAGATCTAGCATGCTATATACAAGTCCACTATAAAAGTCTACATTCGCATTAACTCCCTTGTACATCTTACGCTTTTGGCTGATGACTTCCGGAGCCATACGCTCAACTTTTTCATATAGAGCATACTCCTTCTCAAATCCTTTTTCGATTGCCAGCTGTTTTACGAATGTTTTAAATATTTCAGCTCTTGGGTCAGATACAGAGTATATCGCATGCCCCATACCATAAATCAATCCCTTTTTATCAAATGCTTTCTTCTCCAACAAATCATTCAAATAGTTTCGAATTTCCTCTTCATCTGTCCAATCTGTCAGTGTCTGCTTCATATCTTCAAACATCTGCGTAACTTTTACATTTGCACCACCATGTTTTGGTCCTTTTAAAGAAGCCATTGCTGCTGCGATCGTAGAATAGGTATCGGTACCTGAGGATGTAACAACATGTGTGGTAAAAGTAGAGTTGTTACCACCGCCGTGATCCATATGAAGAACCAAGGCCATATCAAGTATTTTCGCCTCTAACGCTGTATATTTTCTATCCTCACGAAGCATCATAAGAATATTTTCTGCAGTAGATAATTTGGGATCTGGAGCATAAATGTAGAGATCCTGGCCTCTTCTATAGTTATAAGCGTGATATCCATAGATCATCAACATCGGAAATTGACTGATCAAGTTAAGGCATTGTCTTAAAACATTTGGAATGGATGTATCATCTGCTTTCTCGTCATAGGTATACAGATTCAAAATACAACGAGAAATCATATTCATCATATCATTACTCGTTGCTTTCATAATAACATCTCGAACAAAATTAGGTGGTAATGTTCTTCTTTCACTAATCATACCTTGAAATTCATCAAGCTGATCTTTTGTTGGCAATTCTCCAAATAGAAGTAAGTACGCTGTCTCCTCGAAGCCCGGATGATCTGCATCAAGGAATCCTTTTACAAGATCCTTAATGTTGTATCCTCTATAGTAAAGATTTCCTTCACATGGTACTTCTTCTCCATTCACGATCTTTTTTGCACATACATCAGAAATATTCGTAAGTCCAGCAAGAACGCCTTTTCCATTCAAATCTCGAAGTCCTCTTTTAACTTCATATTTTGTATACAATTCTTTGTCTATTGCATTGTTTTTGCAACATAATTCTGCAAGTTCTTCTATCTTTGGCGTATTTTCAAATATAATATTGTCGATGTCCTTTAGTACTCTTGTCATTAACATCACCCTTTCTTTTGTCTGTGTATAATTGCCTTTCTTTCAATTATACTAGAAAATGTCTCCCGATACAATTAAATGTCTATGAAATATTTATGAATCTCGGGAAAACTTGTTTTTTTTACTCCTCTTTGGTACAATCTAACAATGTAAGATTGGAATATTTACATATAAAAAAAGAAAAGAGGCCTTGCATTATGTTTAGATTTATTTGTATTGCCGTATTTCTTGTGATTTACCTGATTTTATCCATTCCCGTATTTCTCGTTGAATGGATGATTGGTAAATTCAACAAAAAGGCAAAAGACTACAGTTCTCTACGTATTGTACAGTGGGGATTTAAAGTAATTCTTTGGATAACAGGAGTAGAAGTCACCGTCATAGGAGAAGAGAAAATTCCAGATGAACCTGTGCTTTATATTGGAAATCATAGGAGTTTCTTTGACATTCTTCTAACCTATTCTCGTTGTAAAAATTTAACAGGTTATGTTGCAAAAAAAGAAATGGAAAAAGTTCCTTCTTTGTCAACATGGATGAGAAACCTTTATTGTCTGTTCTTAGACCGTGAAAATCCAAAAGAAGGATTAAAAACAATTTTAAAAGCAATCGACTATGTAAAACAAGGGGTTTCCATTTGTATTTTTCCAGAAGGTACCCGAAACAAAGGGGACGAATTAAGTATGCTTCCTTTTAAAGAAGGCGCTTTTAAAATTTCCACAAAGACAGGCTGTCCAATTGTTCCAATTTCCATGAATAATACGGCCGCCATCTTCGAAAATCAAATGCCACGTATCAAAAAGGTTTCTGTTGTTTTAGAATACGGAGATCCAATTTATCCAAATCAGTTGGATCCTGAAAAGAAAAAACGAATTGGCGCCTATGTTCAGAACATTATTCAAGAAACAATCAACAAAAATGCAGCACTGCTTAAATAATATTAAAATAAATGCGAAAGCCGAAAAGCTTTCGCATTTTTGTTCTATACACTATTTAAAATTGCGGCTGAAATAGTTTGCAAGCGTTGCAAATTCGTCTAACGTTAACGCTTCTCCTCTTATGCTTGCTCCTTTTCCAAGACTCTCAATAGCTTCTTCAACCTGTTCTTTTGTAAAACTCAATTCTGGTGAATTTTTCAGGCCATTTGCCAAAGTCTTCCTTCTCTGATTAAAAGAAGCTCGAATCATTCGGAACATTAATTTTTCATCATCCACCTGTACCGGAGCTTGTTCATAGCGATCCAAACGAATAACCGCTGATCCCACTTTTGGTCGTGGCATAAAACAATTTGGCGGAACATTTGCAACAATGTATGGTTTTGCGTAATACTGAACTGCCAGTGACAATGCACCATAATCTTTTGTCCCTGGACCAACCTGCATACGATCCGCTACTTCTTTTTGTACCATAATGGTAATGCTCTTTAGTGGAACGTGATTTTCAAATAATCCCATAATAATCGGCGTGGTAATATAATAAGGCAGATTTGCAACCACTTTCATTGGTTTTCCGCCATTTTCTTTCTCTGCAAGTGCTGCAAGATCTACTTTTAAAACATCTTCATTAATAACACGTACATTGTCATATCCGTCCAGTGTATCTTCCAAAATTGGAATCAGATTTTTATCAATTTCCACAGCGATCACTTTCCCTGCCGCTTGCGCCAAATACTGAGTCATAGTCCCTATTCCGGGACCAATTTCTAATACCATGTCTTCTTTAGTAATTTCTGCAGATCGAATAATCTTATCTAACACATGGGTGTCGATCAAAAAATTCTGCCCGAATTTTTTCTGAAAATTGAATTGATACTTTTGTAATACTTCAATCGTATTTTGTGGATTTCCTAATGTTGGCTCCTTCATATAATTCTCCTTTTTATATACGGTATAATCTTCTTGCATTTTCTTCTGTCTTACTTATCACTTCTTCTACGGAAATATTTTTTATTTTTGCAATCTCTTCTGCAACATAAATAAGATTAAACGAAGAATTTCTTTTTCCTCTATTTGGTACGGGTGATAAATATGGACAATCCGTTTCCAGTACAATGTGGGTCAGTGGAATCTCCGCCACCACTTCTTTTAACTTCTTTGCATTTTTAAATGTAACTACACCGCCAATCCCGATGTAAAATCCCATATCTACATATTCTTTCGCCTGCTCTACAGAATAAGAATAGCAATGGATAACGCCCGATAAATCTCGCCCATGTGTCTTCATAATCTCCATGGTATCCGCAGCTGCTTCTCTACTATGAATAATCACTGGAAGAGAACGTTCTTTCGCAAGATTTAGTTGACGGATAAACCATGTTTTCTGTGTCTCATGATTTTCTTTATCCCAATAATAATCTAATCCAATCTCTCCTACTGCAACAATTTTTTCTTCTTTTAGAAGTTCTCCAAGCTGAGAAATTTTCTCTTCGGAAAGTTCCCCGACATAGTCTGGATGAACCCCGGCAGCACCATAAACAAACGGATACTTTTCAACCATCTTTTTAATAGCATCCCAAGACGCTAAATCTGCCGCAACATCTACAATTGTTCCAACGCCCCCTTCTTGCATAGAAGAAAGCAACAACTCTCTATCTTCATCAAACTGCTCATCATCATAATGTGCATGTGTATCAAATATCATATACTCGAATCCTTTCAACCTTCCTAGTGTAGAAATTATACCACAAAGCACAAATTCTCGAAAGTATCAATCCATTTTCCTTTATACCCATTGTCTATTTTGCATAATTTTTATGTTTTTCGGACATATGCTCTAGTTGTTTTGTATGTTTTTTGGTATGATGACTGTACAATAGCTTTATTGTTGAAATAAAGCAAATATTTCAAAAGGAGGAATATACGCATGAAAAATTTCATGAAACGAACCAGTGCACTTCTTCTTGCAATGATTTTAACAATGACATACATTCCATCTGTCTATGCAGAAGAACATGCAACTGCACCTGACTCCACTGTTACAGAATCTACGGAAACAAAACCTGAAATTTCTGATCAGACGGAATCAAAACCTCAAACCCCTGACCAGACAGAATCGAAGCCTGAGGTGCCAGAAGAAGTGCTTCCGGAGTCTGGAACTACAGAGGATGTCACCCAAACTCCAGATCTATCTGAGAAAAAAGAAGAAGCTACAGATACTTCCAAAGAAAGTGAATCAACAAAATCTACAACACCAGATACGATCAAAGTATTTCAAACAACAGATATTCATGGTCATGTTACAGATATCTCCAGTTACAACGAGAGCACATTTGAATATCGAATGGCTTATTTCGGTGGGGTTGTAAACAAGGCACGAGCCAATGGTGAGACGGTATTATTACTAGATGGTGGTGACACTTACCAGGGAACTCCTCATTCAAACAAATCCTTTGGGGCACCTCTTTTAGCAGCCATTGATCATATGAAATATGATGCTGTTGCTCTTGGCAATCACGAATTTGACTGGGATGTCACAAAATACGCAGCTGACAGCAAAGGAACCATGGCACCTTACAGCATTGGTTCACACCATGGTGATTCTGACATTCCAGTTTTAATGAGTAATCTTTACGATTTAAATGGAAATCGTGTAAATTTTACACAAGATTACACAATTGTACAAAAAGGAAACTATAAAGTTGGTATTATTGGTTGGAGCGATGATTATTCTGCTGACATTAAAGCAGATAAAATTGCACCTTATAAAATCGATACAGATAAAACAAAACTAAATGCTCTCATTGAAAAAGTAAATCAAGAAGCAGATATTATTGTAATTTTAACACACTCTGATCCTGTTTCAATTGCAGAAAGCGTAAATCCAAAATTAGTAGATCTCGTGGCTGGTGGACATACCCACAAAGCAGTAAATGGGGTTGCTAAAAATGGGGTTGCCTATATGCAAGGAAACCATAACCTTTATGGTTATTCAGAAGCAACTATTCAGATTAATCCTGAAACCAAAGATGTAACCGTATCTACACCAACGTACGTTGAAATTGCTCCTTATAAACAAGATCATTCTCATCTATACGAATCCAATGCTGCAAACATGGATCCGGAAGTACTGTCAATTAGCAAAGAAGCTTGGGAAGCGATCAAAGGTGAAATGACCGAAGTATTAGGAAGTGTTACAACATCTCTTACTAGAACTTCACCTATTAACGATGAAACAACCGCCACAACAGCTGGTAACTGGATTACAGATCTTATGCTCCAAATTACAAAAGAGCACAACACCATTGCTGCATTCGCAAATCGTGGTGGAATACGAACAGATCTTACCATTCCAGAAGGAAGTACCTCAAGAGAGATTTCCGTTGCCGATATTTACACAATTTCTCCATTTGGCAATCACATTCTCACCTATTCTGTCACAGGAAAACAGCTTGCTAAACAGTTAGAATCCGCTTTAATTGGACTCAATCCATCGATTGGATGGGATGGTGGATATCAAGCTTCTAATTTAGGAGATCAGTTCTCTGGAATTAAAGCAACCTATATTCCTGTAGAAGGTGGAATTAAGGTTCTCTCTATTGTAACAAACGACGGACAATTTATTGATGTCAACGATGAAACTACCACATATAATGTATGCGTCAATGAGTATTCTGCAACCTTAGATGGTTCCGTTTTTAAGGGACTTACTCCTCTTGTTGCATTAGAAAATGCACCAGTTGATAACCTTGCAACCATTGATGTTCTACGTAGTAAAAAAGAAGCAAATGCAAATAAAATTCCAGAACTTAGTGTCAACACAAAAGCAAACACTGTTTCTGTAGGCACAAGATTAGATGAAATAACAGAAATGTTAGCTTCTTTGGAAAAAGATGGTATCAAACCTTCAGACAAAAATACTTTAGTTTCTTTGAAAAAAGAACTGACTGCTTTTACTTCATCAAACGCACTTAGCGTCGCTTTAAATACGAAAGCACAAAACTGTCTTCGAAAAATTGAAGCACTGACACAAACGCAACCACAATCAGAAAATATCGTTGTATTACATACCAACGATGTACATGGTGCAATCCATGGTTATGGAAAAGTTGCAGCATTGAAGAAGCAATTAGAAGCAGAAGGCAACTTTGTTGTTTTAGTCGACGCTGGAGACTTTGCACAGGGCGATCCAACCGTAAACACCACACAAGGTTTAAACGCGATTGAAATGATGAACCTTGCCGGTTACGATGTTGGTGCACTTGGTAACCATGAATTTGATTTTGGTTATGAAAATCTAAAGAAACTAGAACAACATGCAGCATTTCCACTTCTTGCTGCAAATGTGTTATACAAAAATGAACTTGCATTCAAAGATCACTTTATCGTAACTTCTAACAACGGAACAAAAATTGGCTTTTTCGGAATGGATACACCTGAAACTGCTACAAAAGCACATCCTGCTAAAATTAAAGATGTCACCTTCCTTGGCACAAAAAATGCAAAAGACATGTTTGCTTGTGCACAAAAACAAGTGGATCTTCTTAAAAAAGAAGGTTGTGATATCATTATCTGCTTGGGACACCTTGGAACAGATAAGGAATCCGCAGGACATGGTTCTATTGATCTATTGAAAAACGTAAAAGGCATTGATCTTCTAATTGATGGACATTCTCATTCTACGTTAGAAGAAGTGTTAGAAGCAACGGGAGGAAGTGGCAAAATCGGAAGTGCTTACTTAACCTCTACTGGAACAAAATTGAAAAATATTGGAAAAGTTACAATCAAAGACAAGAAAATTCAATCTGTAGAATCGATTATTACAGATGAGCTTGCCATAGACCCTGACCCTGCTTGCAAGGCAAAAGCAGATGAAATTCAGGCAGCTATTGATAAAGAATACGGAACCGTAATCGGTAAAACAGAAGTGGAACTAGATGGCCTAAAAGAACACGTTCGTACTCAGGAAACCAACCTTGGTAATCTCATCACAGATGCTATGGTTTGGGCTTGCAACAAAGAAAACATTCCTGTAGATGCCGCTATAACAAATGGTGGTGGAATCCGTGCTTCTATCTCAGCTGGAGACATTACAAAGAAAGATATCAATACTGTTCTTCCTTTCGGAAATGAACTTAGTATCGTGGAAATCACTGGAACTGAATTACTAGAAGCTTTAGAAGTTGCAACTTCTGTCACTCCAGAAGCACTCGGTGGCTTTCCACATGTAGCTGGAATTCGCTTTACTGTAAACACATCTGTTCCATTTGATAAAGGAGATCAATACCCAGGTTCTACTTACCATAAACCAAACTCCATCAAACGTGTGACCATACAGTCTGTAAATGGTAAGAAATTCCACGAAAAAGATGTCTACCATATTGCAACAAATGATTTCTTAGCAAGTGGTGGCGATGTCTATCATGTATTTAAAGTAGCTACAAAGAATACAAATCTTGGTACTGCATTGGATGAAGTTGTAATGGCTTATGTTTCTGAAGAATTAAACGGAGTGGTAACAGCCGAAAGATATGGTACTCCACATGGAAACATCACGATTACCAATAAAACACCGGATGTAAAACCTAATCCGAATCCAAATCCGAAACCAGATTCAAAACCGGATCTTAAACCAAATACGAAGCCAAATACAAAACCAAATGCAAAACCAAATACGAAGCCTACGAAGAAACCTTCCACACCAAAAACCGGAGACACAACTCCAATCTTCTTGTGGATGTCTGTATTAATTCTTTCTGCAGGTGCAAGTTATTCTACTTACAAGAAAAAAAATAAATAAGGTTTTATATCAAAAAGAAAAGGGGGACAACACCCCCTTTTCTTTTTGATTTTTTCTTTTATTCTCTGTAGTAATTAATGAGACATCCTTTTAAAATAATCTCTCGTTCTACATCTGTTAATTCGCCCAGTCTAAATTCTACCTTTTCAAGGTTTTCTTTCACAACATAGGCTGGAAGAATCTCCCATTTTTCTTCAATTGCTTTTTTCACATCTGGAATAAAAATATAATCTCCATTGTGATATGGAAGATGTTCATGATCCTCTTTTGTGATCAAAGGTAACATTCCCCAGTTAATAAGATTTGAGCGGTAACGTTTCGTAGCATATTCATTGGCGATATTTGCCCATCCACCAAGCACTTTCTGACAAGAAGCTGCCTGTTCACGCGCAGAACCATCCCCTGGCTTTACTGCAAAAATAGTGCTGCCAATTCCTAAATTCTCTAATTGCACTTCTGGCTTTGTCTGCTGAATTTTACATACAACTGGTATAACTTCTTTCAAAGCGTCTTCCTGGTTCTGACAATCGTCTTTTGCATCCTGTGCTTTTTTTACTTCTTTTGCACGAGAAACATATTCTGGATCTTTTCTAGATAATGCAAACTCTGCAAGTCCAAGTGGATTGGATCGATAAGATGAAGTCTCTCCTGATGGGATCAATTCATCTGTTGTTGTAACTGGATCATGAATCTCAGAAACAATCTTCAAAAGAAGATTTTCTGGAAGTGCAGGCATTGCTGGCCAGTCTTTTATATTCGGTCCAAACTGAATTTTTGTCTCTGGCTCTGCAACACCTTTGCTGTCAAACACTCGATTTGCATAAATACTTTGATCAAAGAAGTATTTCTGACCTTTATATTCCACATCCAAATCTGTTGCAGAAGTAAGATAGCCTTTATTCGCCGCTGTAGCTGCGATAGAACGTGCATCCATAAGCGCAACCGATGCAATTTGTCCACTCTGTAATTTTGATCCTTCTCTATTTGGGAAGTTTCTTGTCGTATGTCTAATAGAAAATTCATTATTTGCCGGTGTATCACCTGCTCCAAAGCATGGTCCGCAAAATGCTGTTTTCACAACACTTCCTGCTGCCATAAGATCTGCAACCACACCATTTCTTACAAGCTCCAGGTAAATTGGCGTACTAGCTGGATAAACACTAAAGGTAAAGGCATCGTTTCCTATATTTCTACCACGCATAATGTCTGCTGCGGCACAGATATTTTCAAAGCCCCCACCTGCGCATCCGGCAATAATCCCTTGTTCTACGTAAAGTTTTCCATTTCTTATCTTGTCTTGAAGTGAATACTCTACTGCGCCATCAAGACTTACCATTGCTTTTTTCTCTACATCATGCAAAATATCTTTTAAATTTGCATTCAATTCCTCAATGGTATATACATTACTTGGATGGAACGGCATGGCAATCATTGGTTTGATCTTACTTAAATCAACGTATACCATACCATCGTAATAAGTAACTTCTCCTGGATTTAATTCTTTGTAATCTTGTTCTCTTCCATGAATCTGATAAAATTCGCGAATCTTATCATCTGTTTTCCAAATGGAACTAAGACAGGTCGTTTCTGTGGTCATAACATCTATTCCTATACGGAAATCTGCACTTAATTTATCTACCCCTGGACCTACGAATTCCATAACTTTATTATTCACATATCCGTTTCCAAATGTAGCGCCAATAATAGCCAGAGCCACGTCCTGTGGTCCTACTCCCTTTGCAGGTTCTCCATCTAAATAAATGGCGATCACTTCTGGTCTTTTGATGTCATAAGTCTTGTTGAGAAGTTGCTTTACAAGTTCTGGACCGCCTTCTCCCATGGCCATTGTTCCAAGTGCTCCATAACGGGTATGGCTGTCTGATCCTAGAATCATCGCACCTGCACTAGCAAGCATCTCTCTTGCATACTGATGAATTACGGCTTGATGAGGTGGAACATAAACACCACCATATTTCTTGGCACAAGAAAGTCCAAACATATGATCATCTTCATTGATCGTACCACCTACTGCACAAAGACTATTGTGACAGTTTGTAAGTACATATGGGATCGGGAATTTCTCAAGTCCTGAAGCTCTTGCTGTCTGAATAATCCCTACAAACGTAATGTCATGGGATGTAAGTTTATCAAATTTAATCTGAAGATGCTCCATGTCAGACACAGTATTATGTGCCTTTAAAATACGATATGCAATCGTATTTTCAGATGCTTCTTCTTTTGAAATTGAAACTGGAATTGTTGTTTCATCTTCGATAATCTGTGTACCATTTAAAAGATAAACACCTTTTTCAAATAACTTTATCATAAAATGCCTCCCAATTTATTTTCACTATTGTTGTTTATCATTTTAGCATGATAAAAAGTATCTGTAAATAAGAAAACTCCCCTATGCAACCTCTTGCATAGGGGAGTCCAGTTTCATTATTTTGATTCACGCAATATTTTTAAAATCTCTAAATCCGTCTCACCGATGGAAATGATATCTTCTTTTTGAATTAAAATTGGTCTTTGTACTCTCTTTCCATTTAAGTAAGTATGATTCTTTGATCCTTCATCTCTTAAATAAAGACTATTCTTGTCACACTCAATGGAACAATGTATCTTAGATACTTTCTTATCATCTGAAATCGTAAGAAACTTCTCAAAAGCTGCATCTTGCGTCGTACGACCAATACCAACTGAATTTGTGAAAATGAAATCATAAGTATCTCCAGTAGATACGTTTTCAAAAATAATCTTCCATCTTCTTTGTTTCTTCTCTTCTGGGGCAAGTGCTTCTTCTCTTTGTGGGCGTCTTGGATGCTCCTTTGGTGTCTCTTGCACTCTTCTTTCCGGCTCTCTTGGTCGGGTTTTCTTTACTGGACGCTCCTTGGCACTTCTGTCTTCATCTATCAAGTATTTTTCTCTTTTGTATTCTTTTCGCTCTTTCACAATTGATACGATTGTAAGTATCGTAGTTACCATAATCAATACAAGCAGGAATACTAAAACTAGCCAATATAACATATTCTTTCACTCCTTCACGAATTGATATTACTATATTTTTAACTGTCAAGCAAGTAAAAACCCCCTTTTTCTACAATATTTTACAATTTCGTTAATCTTCTACAAAGAAAAACAGGAGTCTTTTTTGACTCCTGCGTTTCTAAAATATAAATTATTATAATCTCTTTAATAATTCTTCTCTTTCTTCTTCGTATCCTGGCTTTCCAAGAAGTGCAAACATATTTCTCTTGTAGCTTTCAACTCCTGGCTGATTAAATGGATTCACACCAAGTAAATATCCACTAATACCACATGCAAATTCGAAGAAGTAGAATAATTGTCCAAGATAGTATTCGTTCTGCTCTGGAATCTTAACCATAAGATTTGGAACATTACCATCTGTATGTGCTAAAATTGTACCATTCATCGCACTTTTGTTGATAAAATCAACTGTTTTTCCTGACAGATAATTCAAACCATCTAAATCTACTGCTTCTTCTTTCATCACAATTTCTTCTGCAGATTTCTCTACATTCAAAACAGTTTCAAACATAATTCTGCTTCCATCTTGGATAAATTGTCCCATAGAATGAAGGTCTGTTGTTAAATCAACAGATGCTGGAAGGATACCTCTTTGGTCTTTTCCTTCACTTTCTCCATATAATTGTTTCCACCATTCTGAAACGTAGTGAAGACTTGGCTCATAATTTGCCACAATTTCAACTTCTTTTCCTTTACGAAGAAGGATGTTTCTTGCTGCAGCATACTGTAATGATGCATTCTGTGAAAACTCATTTTCCAATGCTTCTTTTCTAGCAGATGCAGCACCTTCCATAAGTTTCTTAATATCCGCACCACTTACTGCAATTGGAAGAAGACCAACTGCTGTTAAAACAGAAAAACGACCGCCAACATCATCTGGAACAATGAATGTTTCATATCCTTCTTCTGTCGCAAGATTCTTAAGCGCACCTTTTTCTTTGTCTGTTGTAGCGTAAATTCTCTTTGCTGCTTCTTCTTTGCCGTACTTGTTCTCCAAAATTTCTTTAAACACGCGGAACGCGATTGCTGGCTCCGTCGTAGTACCTGATTTTGAAATCATATTGATGGAGAAGTCTCTGTCGCCCACTACATCCATCAAGTCTTTTATGTACTTACTGCTAATACTATTTCCTACAAAGTAAATCTCTGGAGATTTTCTTACGTCTTTAGAAACAATATTGGCAAATGAATGTCCCAGGAACTCAATGGCTGCTCTTGCCCCAAGATATGAACCACCAATTCCAATCACAAGAAGAACTTCTGAATCTTTGCGAATCTTTTCTGCTGCCTTTTCTATCCGTGCAAATTCTTCTTTGTCATAATCAACCGGAAGATCAATCCATCCTAAGAAATCATTTCCTGCTCCTGTTTTAGAAACAAGCTTGTCCTTAGCCTGAGCGGCTAATTCACCCATATATTCCATTTCGTGTTCCTGAATAAAACTTGTTGCTTTTGAATAATCAAATGAAACTTTATTTTCCATTCTTTACCCTTCCTTTCTAAAGCTATCTTTCCAGTCAATTTTATCAAATATGGTTCTTTTAATCAAGCTAAAAACTCTTCTAATATATGACGGATTGTCTCTTCTCTTAGTTTCGTTTCTTCCTGGATCTCTCTTTGAACTTTCTCTGTTTCCAAAGAGGCCCTTGCAAAACTTTCTCCTTTTTCTGCTTTTCTTGGCTTTCCTTCAATGTTAATGGACAATTCTTGTTCTTGTTGTTTTTCTGTTTTTAATGGTTTTGAAGTTCCTGGTTGTATCACATCAATTTCATCTAATTGTCTTGCATTTTTGTTTCGTCTTGCACAAGTATTTTCGATATAATCGATCACATAATTTTTTATTATTTTCAACTGATATTCTTCATCTGATAATCTACTTACCATAGTCAGGCCAAGCATTTGTGCACCGCCGTATGCCAGATATTGATAAATCTCTTCGCAAAATCCATGTTCCATAAAGTGAGAAATTGCTCCCAATATTGCAAGTATGGCTGTAAACCATACAGTTTGTCCTTCTAAATGTTGCCACGTATGTATTCGAAATAGAAACGGCCGATATTCGCAAAAATATTTTTCTACAAAAACCTTTGGATTCTCTACTTTATCATGAATCATACAGGCATGCTCATGTTTTGATCGAATTAGTTTTATTAGTTTTTGATTTGTCCTTGAAATTTCTCGTGCCGCTTTTGTCATTTGTGAAAGAATAATTTGATTTACAATCTTGGCCAGTACTCCTAAAACTCCCACTGCTGCCATTAGGTAAAACAGTACATTGGTATTGGCTGCTACATTGTTTAACATAATGATTCCTCCTCATTTTTCATACTCTTTTCTATGAGGCCTATTATACTCTATGTCTCTTCCATTTTCCTTATAAATCGTTCAACAAGTTTCGCCTATAAACGCTTCTTCTTTACAAAAGCTGACTGGATTTTTCTTTTTCTTTTTGCTATAATCGTTTTGAATTTTAGGTTGGAGGTAAATAAAATGCAATATGTACCACAAGGTGTATGTTCTAGAATGATTGAATTTGATGTTGTAGATAATAAAGTAACAAATGTTTCTTTTAAAGGCGGATGTGATGGGAATTTAAAAGGGATTTCAAGTCTGGTAGAAGGAATGTATGTAGAAGATGTTATTTCTAGAATTGGAGGAATCAAATGTGGCAGAAAGGACACTTCATGTCCAGATCAGCTGGCAAAAGCATTGAAAAAAGCAATCGGCAAATAACCGATTGCTTTTTCGATAGTGATATAGATTTGTATAAATTTTTGAAGGCTCCTTTGCGTACATTAAAGAGCCAGAGCAAAAGCGAAATTACTGCATGTGAGTTGGCATTCTCGATCGTACGGTCTCTTTCTATTATATTTTTTTATATTATAGTTTCCGTAAGATGCAGTAGGTTTCGCCCCTGCTCTGACTCTTTAAAACTATATGCAAAGTCACCAATTGGATTTGTATTAAGAACTAGTCAATCCAAATACCGTCTGTGATCGATGCAGAATACTCATAAGATGGATCTCTATCCATCCCACAGATATGTTCCCCTGTACTGCGGTAATAATAACCACCCTTCACGTTCAACATACGCGTTGTATTTACATAATAATCATTTCTAGCAACACCCTCTTGGTAATGAATCTGTCCCCATCTTCCGGTAGATTGATTGTAACGTTCCACACGAAGATCCGCTTCAATATGATCCACTCTATGATGCGCTGTTGTCGCTGCACTGACATAGATTTTGCCTTTTCCCTTCTTGGTTACACAACATTCCCCATCTAATGTATGGACGCCTCTTGTGCCCCTGTTTATCTTTCCTACAGACTGCTCTGCATGGGTAAGTTCGGACCCATCTACATACACAGTCTCGAATGCCTTTGTGTCCATTCCAGTTCCAACAAATGCGCCTCCTGCAATGGCCAAAGCACACATCATTGATAAAATTTTCTTTTTCATAAGTTTCCTCCTCATTTGTCTCTCCTTATATATAACAACTGAATTAGGAAAAACTTACGCGGTTTTTATAAAAACTTTAAATTTTTTGCAATTTTTATCAATTCTTCCTTTTCTATCTTTCCTTTTAACTGATAATTTACCTCTTTATGTTTAAAACTCATCACCCTATATTGTTCATGAGTACCTGAAATTTCATACTGCTTAATATTAATTAATTGATTTCCAACTGTCTGTTCAAACTCTTCTATCAATTTATCTTCTTGATTTTGTCCCAACGATGAATCTGATTCATTTTTATAAATATCATAACGAAGTAAACTGTTTTTATACGTATAAAATAATTTTGCTCTTTGCTCTTCTTGATCAATCTGGCACCTTAAAAATTCCATATGACCCGGTTTATACCTTAATCGAACAGGCTTGATTCTAAGTTCTTCCTCTACATTTTGAAATGCAAAAATCTCTCCTTCTTCGGAACTTTCCTGCTTTTCCATATCATCTACATTAACTTTCTGCACCTTTTGTGTCCCATAATCACTGTGTTCTACTTGTTTTTTATAAGACTTACTTCCTATGCTTGTTGCCCCCATCGCACACATCAGTGTTAACACGGCTACAAACGTAAAGAGGAATCTCTTATTACGTGGAAACTTTATACACTTCTTTTTTGTTTCACTTGTATCTTTCTTTTGTTCTGTTTCATACGCTTGAATTTGTTTCAATAAGGCGGCATCCAAATCGGCTGAAGCGGTAACATCGTTAAGCTCTGGATGCGCATTTAACTCTTCCTCAATTTTCTTTGCCTCTCTTTCCATTTCTTCTTTGAAAGATAATTTTTTATTTCTATCCATTCTCTCCCCTTATGAAGTCTTTGTTGTATCTTGACTTTTCACTAAATAAGTTTAATATGAAATTATATATGTTATAGTATATTCATACTATAAATTACTATTATTGTAAATCATATTTTTTGTAATATCAAACATGGAGGTTTTTAAAATATGAAAAAAATCATACTTACAGGAGGCGGTACTGCTGGTCATGTAACCCCAAACATCGCCCTAATTCCTCGTTTAAAAGAAGCTGGATATGACATCCAGTATATTGGTTCTTATAATGGAATTGAACGAGATCTAATTGAATCCTTCAATATCCCATACCACGGAATTTCTTCCGGAAAACTCCGTCGTTATTTTAGCTGGCAGAATTTTTCTGATCCATTTCGTGTCATAAAAGGATTTCGTGAAGCCCTTTCTCTTATGAAACAACTAAAACCCGATGTTGTTTTTTCAAAAGGTGGGTTTGTATCCGTACCTGTCGTACTTGCCGCAAAACGTTGTAAAATTCCCACAATCATACACGAATCTGATATGACACCAGGTTTGGCAAATAAAATTGTTATTCCTTCTGCCAAAAAAGTCTGTTGTAATTTTCCAGAAACATTGAAATATTTACCAGAAGGAAAAGCCGTTCTTACAGGTTCTCCAATTCGCCAAGAATTGCTCTCTGGCAACAAAATAGCCGCCATGGATTTATGCGGATTTTCTGCTGACAAACCCGTAATCCTTGTAATCGGTGGTAGTCTTGGTTCTGTCGTTTTAAATAACGCTGTACGTGAATCGCTTCCGGAACTGTTAAAAGATTTCCAGATTATCCATCTTTGCGGAAAGGGGAAGCTCGATTCCTCTTTAGATGGTCTCAAAGGCTATGCACAATTTGAGTATATTAAAGATGAATTAAAAGATATTTTTGCCTTGTCAGATATTGTAATCTCTAGAGCTGGTGCAAATGCCATTTGCGAACTCGTTGCACTTAGAAAACCAAATCTTTTAATTCCACTTTCTGCAAATGCAAGCCGTGGAGACCAAATCTTAAATGCTCGTTCTTTTGAACGTCAAGGATTTAGTATGGTCATGGAAGAAGAAGAACTCACAAAAGATCGTCTTCTTGATACGATACATTCTCTTTATAAAAATCGTAGCTCTTTTATGGATGCAATGCGCGATTCAAAACAACAAGATTCTATTAATACAATCTTTCATCTGATTGAAGAAGTTCAGACAGTCTAGTGTCTATCTGGCTCTTTAACAACAAAACAGGTGTCTAATCGACACCTGTTTTGTTATACCCGGTCCAGATCTTCGTATTTTACTGCGAATTCTTTCTTTATCCAATCTTTTGCTCTGTGCAATATACTATGTAGCACTTGAATTTTTATACCCATTCTTTCTGCCACAACTTTTTGTGGAACCTCCATATAATAAGATAAAATCACGGCATCGTACCATCGACGATTCTTTTCCATAAGCGCTATCATAATACGATCATGGAGCTCCATGTTTTCAATGTTTCTATATCTTTCCAGTAATTCTTCTTCCGAACTACTGACAATCTCTGTCATATAAAGTTCTAAATCTGAATTTTTTGCACATATTTCTCTGGCTGTTTTCTTCACATAATTTAATGCTTCATGCTTTGCCGTGGTAAACAACCATGATTTTATGTTGTCTTTTTTCATATCATCAAAATATATGTACAATTTCATAAATGTGTTTTGTGTAATATCTTCTGCTACATGATAATTGCCGGAATACAAATTCGCTACTTTTAAAACAAGATTTTTATGTTTGAGATAAATTTCATTATAGTCATTATTTACAGTCAATCTCTCATCCCCGGTTTATCTTTCTATTTATTTTATCTTATTTAAAATTTCTTTCTTGTCTTCCTCCGAAAGCGTCCCCATCTTCCAATTAAGTCCAACTTCATCCCCTTGATAGCGTGGAATCAGATGCATGTGAAAATGAAACACACTTTGTCCTGCAACTTCTTCATTATTTTGAACGATATTGTAACCATCACACTTTAACACTTCTGTAAGTTTCAAGATCATTTTCTTAGCAAGTACAAATACTTTTGCTGCAACTTCATCCGAAAGATCATAAATGTTTCTAAAGTGCTCCTTCGGAATAATAAGAGCATGCCCCTTTGATGCAGGACACAAATCTAAAATCACACGAAAATCCTCATCTTCATATACGGTTGCTGATGGAATCTCTCCAGACGCCAGTTTACAAAATATACAATTTTCTTCTCTCATATATAGTCCTCTTTTCTAATTTTGCACAATATTATTTCTAGTATATCTCATTTTGGACAAAAAGAGAAGAGGCATTCTTCCCTGCCTCTTAGCCGCTGTCTTATTGATGTCGAATATTGTCATGCGAATTCTGTTGAATGACGTTGAATCCAGTGTTAGACTACAATTGAATTTTACAAAGGAGGTATTTACCATGTTACATAATATTGATTCTGATACACTTAATAAATTAATTGAGGAAAATCCTGTTGCAGAAGAAGTAATCTCCAAACTCCTTGAAAATCACCATCACATTATTTCTTCCATTACACATGAAATTAGGAATCCATTAACCGTTGTTTCTTCATCCTTACAGATGTTAGAAATGCAACACCCTGAATTAAAAGAGTATTCCCGTTGGACACAAATTTGTGGAGATATTGATTTTATGTGTTGCATATTAAATGAAATTTCCGCCATTAATAATAGCGGAAAAATAAATATAGAAACTTTTTCTCTAGAAAAGATGTTGAAGACAACAGCGCTGTCTTTTGCGGTTGCCCTCGACAATGAGGAAAGCGAAGACACTGATATTGAATTTACCTCTTGTATTCCTGAGACAATTGGAGATTTTACCGGGGACAAAACAAGATTAAAAGAAGTAATCTTAAATCTACTAATCAATGCAAGACAATCCATGGATAAAGAAGGGATCATTCGTCTAGACGCTAGAAGAGAAGAACACAATATCATTATTTCCTGTGCAGATTCTGGATGTGGTATCCCAAAAGAACGCCTTTCCGAAGTTTTTGATACTTTTGTTACAACCAAGAAAAAAGGAACAGGTTTGGGATTATCTCTATCAAAAGCTTTTATTGAAGGTCATGGTGGAACAATCGACGTTGTATCCAAAGTTGGTCGTGGAACAAAATTTACTATCACACTTCCTGTCTAAAGGAATGAAGGAGATTCTTTACTCTTTGGGGCTCTGTACAAGAAAAATGTTGCCAGAAATCCAAAGAGTAATCCTCCTATATGAGCAATATTATCTACGCCTGAACTTGTAAATCCAACATAAAGACTTAAGGCAATTAAAACAGCAATTCCCTTGCCGGTTAAATTTCCTAGTTTTCCTTTATTTTTTATAAAAATACAGGCCAAGGCACCCATAAGACCGAAAACCGCTCCAGACGCACCCGCAGAAATAACAGTATTTCCATGAATCATATTCCAAAACAGAGAACAAAGATTGCCACCTATTCCAGATAAGAGATAGATACAAAGAAATTTGATATGTCCTGTTTGTTCTTCAACGTGCCATCCAAGAGCACCTAACAGAACCATGTTATTCAACAGATGCTCAATTCCAAAATGAAGGAACTGACTTGTAAAGAGTCTGTAGTATTCTCTTCCCTGTATAATATATGGTTCATACATTGCTCCGTGCTCTGCCATGAAAACAACATCCTCTGTGTTTCCTATCAGTGTCAGACCTAAAAATATACAAATATTTACAACAATTAACCCTTTCGTACAGATCGTATTATAGTTTTTGTTCATCAAAACCGCCTCTTTCTATGATCTTGTTTCTATCATTATAAGAGGTCTTCTTCATCCTGTCCATTTCTTTCCATTAGAAATTCCTTACAATTATCTTTTATTTTTCCTAATGTTTTCTGCCAGGATGTTATGTATTTTTTCTCTTCTTTCACTTCCTGAATATCTTTTCCTAGAGTCGGTGCATCTTCATCCAATGTGTAAATTTCTTCTTCCACATAATAAGAATGCTCTTCCTCAACTTCTAATTCCTCATTTTTATCTCTATGCTTTTTTAGTATATCCTCCAACTCAAAGTGTTTATAAAAGGTGGCTTTGTGAAGTTCGAAGGCAAGGATAACTCCGGATGTATCTCGTAAGTCTGTCTTTCTTATAAAATATTCTGATAATATATGAAAAGATTGTTTCAAATCTTTTCTTCTCTGTGGCAAACAACAAAACTTCCACTGTCCTTCATCATAAAAAATAAATTCTGGATATAATAACAAACTTTCTGGATCCAACATATATTTTTTCATAGACTGCATAGCTTCAAGAAGATCATTTAGTATTTGTAAAATATCTTCTAACTGAAGCATTTGCTGTTCATATCGATCTTTCATGGAAGGCATTCCCGTAATCGTATAGCTATATCTACTTTTTTTATCTCCTCCACAACTAGATAATTCTAAAAGACCATCAATTTCATTCTCCTGCAACATTCGAAGTTTATAGTCTTCTTTGTAACTTTCGGGCAATTCTATACTAAGGCATGTCCCATCAATTCCTTTTTCATACCCTGTTTTAACTTTCATTTATTTTCCTTTCTGAGATGCCTTTTCCCATTTTCGTTTTTTTCTTAAAATTTCTTCCGGGCGCATCATATCTGCCTTTTGGCTCAAATGCAACTGCATTTTACGTTTTTTTGCCTTTACGTTTACTTGAATCTGTTTCTTATTCTCTGATACATCAATTTCTTCTGTCTGGAGAATCAGTAGTTTATTTTTGGTTCTCTCTTCAAAAAAGGTTTTTAAATCCACATGATCTCGTCCCTCTTCTCTTGCATATTGCGTTCCTGCTACTAAGGTTTCCCCAACTGCTCCGCTTATAATAAGTTTGTCATGAAAATAAAAAGAAACACGGATCAACACTAAAAGTACAAAAAGAATAATAGGCATAACATATGACATTTCAATTGTAATACTGGCTTTATAACTTTTTTGTCTTTGCATTTTTATCTCTCCTTAAAGACTCCATAGCACATAGGCAGCCATCAAAAATGGAATAAACGGAATTTGTATCTTTCTATTGAACTTCCTTATTACCAAAACTATGGCAGAATAAATAGCAGAAAACAAAAATGCGTAAGCCAAAATATATAAAAGATTCCATGCTCCTACAAATCCACCCAGGATTGTAATAAGATAACTATCCCCCATTCCTAATGTTTCCCCTGTTACTTTACTGATCATGCAAAACATAATTCCAATGACAATTCCCACGCTTACTAGAAAAATTGAGCTATTTTTATAGAAACATTTCAAAAAAATAGCTGCTGCCATTCCTACTCCCAAAAGCCATCTTGGAACTTTTCGAGTCTGAATGTCATAAACCGATAAAATCCCTAAATAGAGTCCGCCTCCATATATTTCTAATGGGCACATTTACTACACCCCTTTCTGCCTCCTACTTCTGACTTCTTTACAGCGTATATGCTTCTTTTTAATCCACTGCAATTTAAAGAATTATGATATTTATTTCCATGTTCCGAGATGTACACCCCGGAAATTGGTTTCCCATAACTACACTTTGTACATCTCTTATACTTTTCTCCATAGCGATTTCTTAATTTTCCTACTTCCTTGTATGATACATAACTTATTTTAGGTGCAAGATAAGTACAGGTTTCACTCTCATGGTATACACTTCCATATTTTGTTATATAGACAATTTCATCTGCCCCCTGCTCTTTATTTTTGTTTTGCTTTCCCGTCCAAGCTTTTACAACCATCTCTTGGCGCAGTGGCATTTCAATCCTCGTAAACTCTGGAAATGGAAGTCGTATGGAATACTTTGCTTTTACATGAATCTCATCATTAAAAATGGACAAATACGATTGATTGCATCGAATCCCTTCTGCTCCATTTATGATAATACTATGATCCAGTCGATCTTTCCCTATTTGTTCTACGATATTGCGTTGTAATCTCACCGTATTTACAACGGGAATAACGCTTACCTGTGCCGCCTCTTCTTTCGCTGCATTTTCTACTGCAAATCGTATCTGCGTTTGCAACACTTGTATCTCCATTGTGTATATAAAACACAGTACTGCAAAAAGAAAAATTGGAATGACCAAAGATGCTTCGATTGTTATACTTGCTCTTGAGCCTGGTACAGATGCCCTTTCTGTGTTCGATTTTGTGGGGTTGTTTTTATATTGTGGCATCGCAGTTTTTCCTTTCTTATTTTTTTGTAGTTGGGTGTGATGAATATCCGGCTGTGACGTGCCGGCTTTTCAGAAGAAAGGGCATCTGTACCAGGCTCAATGTAGAACTTAGTTGTACCCAAAATATGCAGGAAACTCATAATGAATTCCTGGGTGTATTATGACCTGATTTTTTAATCGAATTTTTGTCATATAAGTATCCAGACACAAATCTGTTTTTTCATGGTTCCATCTTAAATTTCCTTCAATCCGATCCAATGCTTTCATCGTTAATGTGTCTGTGTTCTTTAAAAATAGTAAAATTCTTAGATAATCTTTATATTCCAATCCACTCTTTTGTTGTTGAGATTGGGGTAAATTTTGTGACGTTTGCCTATGAATCACTGAGTCTAAAGAACTATTCCACTGTTCCGCTTTCTTTATAAGAGGAACCTTATTTCCATTCATTAACTCTTTTAAATCTTGCACACTTTCTGCAAACGCCCATGCAATTAATAAAATCTGCGCAATCAACTCGATTCCCTCTGGGAAAAAAATTAATACTGCAAGGACCGTAGCCATAGCCTCTGCTTCTGCCTTCTTTTGTGGGTCATTCATTAAAAATATGTAATTAGCTCCTGTCCTTATCAGTGCAATTTCCCGCAATACAATTTCAAGATTATCCTTATCACTGTTTTTTCCACCAAGTAGATATTCCACTTCATATGACAATTGTTTGGCTGCCGTTTCCTCCTTCGGTGACAATCCATTTGTAAATTTTTTCAAAAGATACTCTCTAAATAATAAGTTGTTCTGTAAACTTGAATTATCCGAACGAATATAAAATTCTCCTTTTCCGGTATTCTGCTTTCTAGAAGACAACGTTCCTTCTTGTTCAACTATTTTTGTGGAACATTCGAAATTTTTTGGAAGTACAGACGATAGTAAGGGTAATTTTTGCATCTCCTGTATAAACTCAAACTGTTCTTTTCCATTTTCTTTTGACGTTATTTCAGAAAGATCTTGATCAAATTCCGCGTTTTTATTTTTAATTTCATTTCCTGCAATTTCCACTTTTTTCCATTCTTTTGTTATCCCGATTAAATCCGTCACCGACGAAATGCCATATGTATAAGCCATATATTGAATTGCCTGTTCTTTAAAGGCTGTTCCCATTTGATCGGTCAAAAACTGTATTCCAGATATTTCATGCTTCATATCGCTTGAACCATAATAATGTAACCGGCTTATAATCTGTTGTCGCTGTTCATCTTCCGGCTTCCCAGTGTCTACTGCAAAAATATCATACTGTTCAAAAAGCACCGGATCATATTCTCCGAATAGTGAAAATAATGCTCGATCTACATCTTGGCGTTTTATGCTTTTTGTCGTTTGTATCACCGAACTATTCAGTATGGATGTGACAAACGCCAAGATTAAAACAAATACAAGGCTTAAAAACGCCGTCACTTCTCCTTTTTTCACCTTATATGCCTGAACTTTCACTAACAATCTTTTCAAAAATAGAATTTACCAAAGAAATGAGTTGATTTTTAAATATCAAAACAATTGCGATCAATACAACTATAAATTTAGCCCCCTGTCTGATACCTCTTAGTACACGCCTTTTCTTCCTCATACGCACTCTGTATAAACTGTTTCTTCTGTGCATTTGTCGTACTTTTTCAGCTTTTTTATATTCAACAAAAGCAGTAGACTCAAATTGTAGCCTACTGTCTTGATTATTTTCCTCTTTAATTTTTATATAGTACATTTCTGATTACTGATTACCCATTTGACTCAATTCTCTCAGTTGCTGCTTAAGTTTCTTATTTTCTTCCAGCAGCTTTTGTTCTAAACTCTTTAATTTTGTAATCTGAATTTTCAAATTTATTATCTCATCTTCAGCCTCTATCGCTCTTATTATTTCCATGCTATTACATGGCATTTGCTGTTTACTTCTGGCATTATCTAATACTTTTCGTACTTCTTGATTCCTGTAAAAGAAAGATTTTGCAAATCCAGTACGTTTCCTAAGTTCTTCCACAGTTATCCTCTCTTGGTTTTCAAGCATCTTCTGAATTTGAGTGATTGCCATTTTTGCTTTTTTCCTACTCTTTTCTTTATTTATGGCTACTATTTTATCATATTTCATTGGGCTTCATCCTTTCTCCAATGACCTCTACAGTCTCTTTAATAATCCGATTTCTTTTCTTCCCAATTGCTTTTTTAAATTTTCTACTTCTTTGATTAAACACTCATTTTGTTCCAATAATTCTTGATTTTTTAGCTGTAATTCTTCATTCTGTGCTTTTACCTTTCGAATTTCACTTTTTAAAATCATGAGCGTATTGTTCATAGCTTTATCGATAATCACTTGTCTCGGATTATAACAAGCACCTTGGTTCCTTATTGCGTTATCCAGTTCTTCTCTAATCAGTGGATTCTTATAAAAAAATCCTCTTGATAAACCTGTTTTGCGAACCAATCCTACAACAGTCACACGCTCCATATTGCTTAACATATCTTCGATAGCCTTCCTCGCAATTTCCATCTTCCTTTGACTCTCAGCTTGTGTAATCTCTACCATCTTGTCATATTTCATAATCATCCCATCCTTCTATAATATCTAATAGGATCATGTCCATTTTTTCTCTTGCAGCTCTCGTTTCGTCTGCCATCAGTTTATTTCCGATTTTCCGATAATGGTGTACCGAATATATGGAAGTATGCCCCAGTAACTTGGCTATCATCCAGTCATCCACATGCATTTCTGTCAATTTCTTTCCATAGCAGTGTCTAAAGATATGAGTTCCAAACTTCAGAAATTCACCATTATCATCCCGGATATCTTCTTGGCGTATCATTTTCATAATCTGATTTTGAATCATGCCATATTGATAAGGCCTAGTTGGATCATCTTTTTTTACAAAAATATAAGTTGTTTCTCCATACCGTTCCTTTGTATAATCAATTGCTTTCATAATCAGTTGTGCCACTTCTTCGCTGATAGACTTTTCATAAGTAACCGACTTCACCTGGTCAATCCTTATAAAATATCGGTTGCTCCGCATGCTTAAGCAATCCGTTTTTAATGTCAGCGTGTCTGAAATCCTCGTCCCCAGCAACTGGTGGATAATCAATGCCCTGCATATCTGCTCATCCATTTTAAAAATGTGTTCGTTCAGTCTTTTGATTTCCGCATCTGAATAAAATTTAAATACATGTCTTGGTGTGCTTGGGAAGTCATTACTCAGAAATAATTCGCTCATGTACTGTCGTTCATATAAATTCCCAACATCTTCTATTACTCTTCGCAGTGCATATAAGTCAGACCTGTAATTTTTCCGTTCATGCGCTTCCGTTTTCAGATATATTAGATATTCTTCTATATGCATCCGTTCCAAATCTTGTAGCGATTTGATATCCGGATATTTCTGTTTGAGAAATTTTGAAAACCGCTTTACTGCTATCATTTCACTATGGATTGTTCCTAACGGGGCATATTTCAAATGCATAAAAATCACTTTTTTTACTTCTTCCCGAATGTCGGGTTGTACAATTCCAGTAAAATTAAGCGTTTCCGCATTCTTAATCGGATTTCCATGAATAGGAAAATCAAAATTTTTAAGTGTCCATATATCTTTTTCCTGCTCGTCTCGGTCATCCTCTTCTTCCAAAAATTTCAAGAATTTCTTCATATGCTTTACAATGTTAGGAGTTTCAATTCCTACCTTGTCATATGCTGGCCGATATTTTTTACTTAATAAAGCATACCCTTTTTCCAGCATCCAGCCTTTTAACATGCGAATGATTTTTTCCTCTTCCCTGGTTTTCAGGCTTTGTATCCTTCGATCAATCAGAAACTCTCGGATATTATTATAATAAGTCAATTCACTGGCCAAGCTGGATGGAGCAAGTGTTTTTCCTCTTTCCCATATAAATTCTTCCAACCTTCCAGCGATCTCTTCGGATGGCAATCCTTCCAGATTAAAATACCGTTCTGGTTTGATACGCATTTTCTGGAGCTGCTCTTCAGATGCTGATTTATAACAGTCCATCTCATATATGTAAATTCTTTTTTTCATTTTCTATCACCACGTTTCTTAACTTTAATGGTAGAAGCCAAATCATTTTCCGATTTCTTAAAGTAAGTATCACTTGCTTTTTCAATTCTTCTTGGCATGAAGTCCACATACTGTTTTGTCATCTCTTCGGAAAAGTGTCCCAAATAATCCCGGATTGTCTGTATAGAAACATCGTCATCATAAAATTGGGTTGCCAACGTATGTCTATAGTCATGGGTTTTGAAAATATAACTGCCATCTGCAATTTCATTCTTATCACAGTATTGCTGAAACTCTTGTCGGAATGTTGTCCCCCTGTATGCTCCACCATCCTTCCCTTTAAAGATATAATCTTTCGGACGAATATGTTCCATCTCTATATATCTGCGCATGATTCTATACAACACAAGCGGTATGGGTATCATTTTATCTGCCTTCATCTTAATCTGATAGACTTTCAGCCATGCATCTTCTCCATCCCAGTAATAAGCATCCCCTTTTAATGTACACACTTCACTGATTCTTAAGCCAGTACACCATAAATGCAAAAATATTAATCTTGATACTAGTGGGAATGCATACAGTTTATGCAGGATTTCCATATAAACTCTTTCCTCTACCGTTCTGTCATGATGCTCCGGATATGTCTTTTTCAGATAATATTCCGGTTTAAAAGGGATTTCAGCCATATATCCATGAGTCTTCAAAAACTGATAAAATTTCAAATAGTTCACAACTCTTTTATTGAATGTGTCATCTTTGGTATCCTTTTCCTCTAGTTCCCTAAAATAGTTATCCAATTGACTTTCGGCTACCTGACAGATGGATTCTTCTTCCTTAAAATATTCCAAAAGTCTTTTTACCTCATATAGTTGTCCTCGGATATTTGCTATCGTCAGTCCACCAATTCCGACATGATATTTCGCATATTCCTGTAACAATTCCCGATTCCTTTTGTTAGTAACTTCTATGAAACCCAATCGCTGGACTGGATTACTTGGGTTAAGCCGATCTTCTGCCAGATGAAAGCGTTCCATATACCATACATTGGCATGCCAATGTATTTCCGGCGCTTCTAAAAACAAGATTTTCCGGCTGTTATCAATGATCTGCATAGAGTTTTTCACATTGACTACCTTCTGTTCCACAATTTTCTCAAATCGCTGGATTTGTTCTAATTCCAATCCTTCCAGATCATCAATCTCTTCCTCCACACAAAAATCATATAACCAGTGCAATGGCAGTAAATAACGAACTCTTCTCTCTTTTGGATTGTCTCGATACAAATTGTCCAGGATATGATTTAACAGTAGGAAAATCTGCCTTTTTAATTTTTCAGATGCTTTTCTTGAAAAATCCCACACCAGTTCCTGTTTATCTCGGACATATTCAAAATCCTTAACCAATTCCAAATCTGGTAAGTATGGCAGGAATACAATCTGTGCTTGATATTTTCTTCGGTGTTCGATTCTTCCCGGCAGACTTTCTATTTCTTTTTGGACACTGTACTGCTTGATATGGTCGAATACCTTTAAATATTTCATCACATTCGCTTCGTCCCACATCTTTTGCAGTTCTGCTTCATACCGGCTCCGTACTGTATAATCAATCTCTTTGATATGATGTATTCCCTGCCGGATTAGAAACCGTCTGATGTTTCCCTTTAATGCTCCATCTGACACTTGGCATTCCCGGATTTCTGAGAGAAGCTCTCCATATTCTGTTTCTATCCAATACTGTTGGATCTTCCGCAATGCGGATGACTGCTCTTTGACCTGCCTTTTCGTATAATTCCCGCTATCCGACAAACTTTTTTTGTATGCTCGCAAATCTTGTTCTTCTGCTAAAACCACATCATAAATTTCTCTTTGTATAAGGAATTTCTCTGCTTCTTCCCATAGTTTCCTCTGCAATATCCCGCCTGACATAAGCTGTCTGTGAAGATGTTGTATCTCTTCCTGTTGTTCCGCTTGCAGCAATCGAATTGCAGACACGTGATCGCCTCCTCTTTTTTATAACAAATTCTGAACGCCATACATGGCCTGATGCTTATTGTAAAATGCATCACTGACTTCTATTAGTTCATCCTCTGTTATATTTAGGTATTTCATGGTCGTTTCGATATTCCGATGTCCGAGTGCCTGGCTGATCATTTCTAATTTCCATCCATCTTTTCGTCTTGCATTTGCAAAATAATGCCGAAGCATATGGGGCGATGCTTTAATTCCTGTTTTTCTTTCCAGTCTACGCAGCATTGCATATACTCCGCTTCCCTTAAAGGGTTGTCCGACATAATCACCTGAGACATTGATAAACAGATATTCCTGTCCTAAGATCAATTCTTTATAATCTTCTATATAGAACATTAAAATATCAAAGGTTGCATCACTGATTTTCGCCCTTCGGAATTCTGCATTTTTTGCCCTTGCCCTATTCTCATTATCTTCTCGGAAGTTGACATAGAGTATATGTTTCTCATAATCTATATCTTCTGCATATCGGACACCTAAGAGTTCCCCTATCCGAAAGCCTGTTTCTGCTAATAATAAAAGCAGAACCTGATCGCGGCTGTTTGCACATTCCTGCAACAAGCCTACAATCTTGTCCTGCTCAATGGTTTTTCCTTGATGTCCTGTTTCTTTTAAATATCCCCGAAAGCTCTTTCGGTTCAGCACCCTTCTGAGACCTATCGAATTTCGCACGATCATCTGTGCATCTGAAAGTACCTTCAGACTTTCTGACTGCTTGTTTTCCTGTTCCATAAAAGTATAGAATCGGAATACCTCTTTTAAATATGCATTACAGGTTTCATTGTTTGGAAGTTTTGAATAATCTTCCCGGCTATGCTCTCCTGCTTTTAACCAGATCAGAAAATCTGTAAAATGTTCATGCTGATCCATGTAGTTCATCTGATAGATGTCATCCAAATGCAAGTCCAATTCATCCATAAAGTTTAAATAATAGGATAATATAAAAGCACTCCTTCGTATGGTATTCGGTGATAACTTTGACCGTTTCTTATGCATTAAATACTTGGAAGGTAAATATACAATATCATGACTCTCTTTTTCTCGGATAAAATAAAATTCTTCCTTTTTATCAATCTGCATATCCATCATATATTTCGCCATCTCAGCACCTCCCTTCCAAATCTCTAACGCTATACACATTATACCCACTTCATGTTCAAATATCTATTCATCAATAACAACAATCCCTCGCAAAAGGGTTCTAAAACTGTACTAAACTTTTCCTGTGAAAGTGTCCGAAAACGAAGCACAAGCAACAAGGCTGGAAAGAGGATTTTTCTGTTACAGATAATACTCCACGCCTTTCCGGCTGCGTATAAAATTCCGCACCTCTCCCAATTCTTCTGCCATCTGACAGGGTGGAAGGGCACACATCACATCTTCATGATACTTTCCGCCTTTCACTGCCCGAATATCTAAGATAGACACTACGCAGGTATCGGTTTCTGTCCGGATGGCTCTTCCAAACCCTTGGCGCAATCTCTTCTGCATATCCGGCACAATGATGGACTGGATATAGGATTCCAAAGAATCATACGTTTCCTTCTCTGCTTCGCTGATAGGATCTGGTACTGCAAAAGGCAGTTTCACGATAATCAGCGAAGATACCATATCCCCTGGAAAGTCCACTCCTTCCCAGCAGGAGCCGGCTGCAAACAGCACTGCATTCCCCATGGTCTTAAACCGCAGGATCTCTTCCTGCGAATGCCTCCATACTTCCACCATAGGAAACGGCAGGCTGTCTCTTAAAATCTGGTACACACTTCCCATCAATGTGTAAGAAGTAAACAGCACCAGCGTATGACCGTAAGTGGAACAGATTAGGGAATGGATATGGTTTGCCACCATCACTGCCTCTTCCCGGCTTCCTCTCCTGCAATGTTCCAGTGTCTTTGGCAAGTATAACAGACAGTTCTTCTCATAGGAAAAGGGGGACTCTGCCACATATTCCTGCACTCCTGTCCTTTCTTCCAGCCCGGTGGTCTGCCGGGTGCGCAAAAATCCTGTTCCTGCCTTTAGTGTTCCGCTGGTTAAGATAGCTGACACGCCTTCTTCCTGATCCCATAACATCTTCCGAAGTAATCCTGGGATTTCCCGGCTGGCCGCACACAAAATGGGAATCTGCTCTGTATCCAAACGCAGATAACGGACATATTTCTCATCGCCGCTGCAAAAACACTCCAGCACATCCTTTGCCTCTTCCAGCCGGTTCCGTATCCACCTCGGAACACTTCGCTCTAATTTTTCTAAAAGAAATTCCAGCATTTCTACACCTTCCCACAGGAAAACCACGCTATTTGTTGTATTCTGAAATGTTTCCCGGATTTCTTTTCCAATCCGCTGTTCTGCTCCAACAACACGCAATGCATCCCCCATCACTGTCCGAAGGATTCTCGCCTCTTCTTTCTGATTCTCCCGTTCCAGATAATATGCTATTTCCCGTATATCATCCATACACAAAGTTTTCCCAAACATCTGCCTTGCTGCTTCCGGTAACTTATGAGCTTCGTCTACAATCAATGTCCGATAATCCGACAATAAAGGCTTATACCCTTCTGCTCTGTGATACGCATCTGCCAGTAAATAGTTGTGATTACAGATTTGAAGAAACACATCCTGTTTCTTAGATTCTTCCAGATACCTCTGATAGCGGCATATCTGTCTGCCCGGACATTCTCTTGGGCAGAACTTCGGCACACACACCAGCCTTCTGTCAAACCCACTCAAATCCTTTACGGTATCCATATCGTAATGTTTCCGCAAAGACAGTAGTGCTTCTTTTTGGGCGGCGTTCTTCTGTTTATGACGGATCGCCTCGATTCGTTGTTCCAGCCTGTTGTCACAGACAAAATGTTCCTTCCCTTTCCGTACCACTGCCCGTAGCGGAGACTGGATCATACCTTGTTCCAGCAGCACCCTAGATAAAAATGGAATATATTCTGTTAATATGGCTTTCTGCAATGCAATGCTGGAAGTGGACACGACCACCGGACGCTGTTCCAACGAATTCCTTCTTCCTGTCAACATGGAATACTTCCGCAATAGTACGCAGGCTACCAGATAGGCATACGTCTTTCCAATCCCCACCCCTGCATCACACAAGGCAATCTGTTCTTCCAGCAGAGTATCCAGCATTTCATGGCATAAACGGATCTGCTCTTCTCGGACTGCCATGCCTTGTTCGGGAAATAACACCCGGAAGATCTTCTCTATTTCCTGGTGTGCTCTTTTTTGATATTCAACTTTATAAAACATAATACTTCTTTCCGCATGGCGTTAATACCACAAGAATACGGCTGTGAGATTTCCACAGCCGCATGTATCTGATATCAACGACACACTCTTTTTTGATTTCTTATCGTTTCTTCTTTCTTTGGCACCGTATTTGTCCTCGACTCCCCGGCTGCCGCACCATATCTATGGCAGGGAACATTACAGGCGGATGCTTCGCTTCGCATCGCTCGCAGATTTTCTGAAAGTCTTGCTGATTACAACTTGGAGTCCATCCTCTTCCTTTTGGGAAGAAATTCGTATCATTATCCCCCTCTGATGATCCTGGCGAAAGACTTGCGAAAGTCCATTCACAGCTATAAGGACTCGCTCAGAATAAAAACAAACACCTGCAGTTTTCTCACGAAATAATCCGCCATAGTCTTTGGACAGACCTTTCCATAACAATCCTGCAGTACTTGTTCCCATCCGTCCTGGCGCTTATGCTGTCACGCTTCTATCTTTGGGAACGTACCTGTAATGCTGGTATGCGGTTATCAAGGAACAAAGGGCTATTACCCCTTTCATATATAGAGCCGATGAGATTCCCTATTTTTCTTCACTTCTTCAAAACTTTTTTTATTTTTTTCTTCAAGCGCTCAATGCGTGTATAAATGGTCTTTTCTGGCAGTCCCATCTGACCTGCAATCTCACGAACAGAAAATCCCCACATCTTCAGAAGTAAAATCTGTAATGTTTTCTTATCCGACTCCAAAAGAACCTGTAATAGCTGTTCATTCTCCACACTATCAAGTAACTGTTGAATATTAAATACCACTGGAGATTGTTCTTCTAATTCCCTGGTGTATAATTCTTCTTGATTAGAGGAAAAATGTTCCCAGAATCTCCGCTCCGCATTAAAGTCCTGCCAGTCTAATTCACGAAGTCTTTGGATTACCTCTTCACTGACACCGGATTTTCGCAAAATCTGTTCCTCCTGCTCCTTCCACTGTTTCCATTTATATTCTTCTTTTGCTTTATGAAATGTCACCTTTCTTTTCCTCCGATCTGAATTTTTTGAAATCAAATCAAAGTGGCGGTGACCTTACCCTCTCACATAGAAAAAGGGTTAAAAACAAAAATTCTGTCCACAAAAAGAAAAGTGTCGCAATTCTGCCTCGAATTGCGACACCAACAAATACTATATATAGAACTAAAATTCCTTCTTTTGTTGTAAACTTTCGTAACACTTACATATCGTTCTTATCCTAAAGATTAATATTCTACTGTAATCTTTGCTCTCGTTAAAGCTCTATTTGATTACCAAACTAGCTGGATAAAAATATTATTTATTATTCCCCCTCTTACACAACTTTTTATAAATGACCGTTATTTGTTCTATCATAAAAAATTTTCAATATTACTTTTCTTTTGGCTTTATGTAAAATTTGCAAGGTACCTTGCTTTAATTGTAAAATGGCATCTACCCATTTTGCAACTTCATCTAAATGAGTAGTAATGATTGTACACTTATTTAGTTACTGGACATTCTTTTCTAATGTTGACGTAATCGACATCGCATCATTTTCAGCAAGTTTTCCTATAGAAGGTAGCATACCGAAGCTGTTCTTTTAAATAGAATAAATCCATATCTTTCTCTCCCCTATACACTTGACCAGATACGTCTTATGTGAGTCTTTCCCAAACCAAAATATTAGAACAGCCTGTTGCCATTGCCAAAAGACTTCAGAACAAAAGATAAAGTTTGAGCCGCCCAAAAGGGCGGCCTACTTTAAAAGTCAATGTAGAGATGATTACCTACTTATCTTTTATTTTTTCAATCATTACTATTTTCCTACTCTCTCTGCACCATCATAGATCTTAATCAGTTCTCTTGCGCATCTATAGTACAATGAGACCTTTTATTAAAAAAGTTGAAAACTAATTAAATTTTTCGGCTTGATACTGGTAGAGTTCTGAAAAGCATTGCCCTAATTTTAAGAGTTCCTCTTTTGTACCATTCTCTACAATTTTTCCTTCTGCTAACACAAGAATTCTATCTGCAAGATTAATATTAGAAAGTCTATGTGAAGTAAAAAAAACAGTCTTTTTAGTACATAATTTTTTAATTGTTTCAAATAGTTTACTTTCCGCTTTAGGATCAAGAGACGAAGATGGTTCATCCAATAATATAATAGTTCTATCATTATAAAAAGTACGTGCCAATGCAATTTTCTGATGTTGACCATCTGATAATTCCATTCCATCATCACTAAACATTCGAGTCAAATATGTATCTAATCCCTGTGGTGCTTTATGCAATATATCAATTGCTTGTGCAGCCTTAACAGCATCAATCACCTCATCATCTTTTGAGTTGTATGGATCATCCCCTATTGTAACATTATCACGCAAAGTAAAACCAAAATTAGGCGAATTTTGAAAATAACAATCAAAACACTTTCTCAAACTTGATATAGAAAATTCTTTTATATTATATCCGTTCACTATTATGCTTCCTTTATCTACATCGTAAAATCTAAGTAATAATTTTATAATTGTACTTTTTCCAGATCCATTTAGTCCTACTAATGCTACTTTTTCATTTTTTCTTATAAAAACTTACGTCTTTTAATATTTCCTTTTCTGTCCCTGGATAACTGAAATAAACATTTCTAAATTCTATTGTCTCTACCTCTTCTATCACTTTTGTTCCTACGTCTAAAATATTTTGTGGCATTTCCTGAAATGCTTTAATATTTTCTATCTTCATTTTATTGTCATATATTTCCATCAAATTATCAATTGCATTCATAATCCCACTCCATAGTTGAGTAAACAACCCCGTATATAAAGCAAAATCACCGACAGATAAATATCCATTTATAATTTCCTTTACCACATTAATTGTAATACCAGCAATTATAATCTGAGGAATAAATTGAAAGATGCTAATTATTATAGTATGCATTCTAATCATTTTTTTCCTTTCCAGATACACTGTCTTCCACATCATCTTATAATTACTTTTTATATAGTCACCCAAATTATATAAACGGATACTTTGAGCATACATCTTTTCCGTGGCAACATATGAAAAATACTCTTTTTTACGTTCTTTATCAATCTGTGAAACACTAATCCCGTATATATCTCTAACATAGGAACGCGTTGTTATTGCTGCTGGTAATGTTCCCAAAATTAACAATATAGCATAAATAAAATTTACTTTAGACAGAATAGCTGAAACACTTATCACTGTAATTAATTCACTAGCAAAGTCTATAACATTCCATATAATTAAAGATATTGATTGAGAATCCCGCTGGGCAACAGCAAATCTGTCATAATAATCAGGATTATCAAACATTTCCATATCTGCCTTTAAAGACTTGTTCATTATTATTAAATTGATATCTTTTTCTAATATGTCATTATGCATTTTAGTCGAATATGTTGTCAGCTGATTTGCCAATGTAATCATTATATTCAGAGTGAATGATATAACAATTAATAAAAATAAATATAAGTATTTTTGATCAGCCTGTTTTTCATTAGCTAATATATCTGTTATATATTTAGCAAGGAACGATATCGCAATTCCACTCAAAGGTATAACGAATTTCGTTAATAGGCGACATAGTGTGTAGAATTTTGAAGTACTCCATGCTAAAGAAGTACAGAATTTAATTATTTGAGAAAAAGATTTAATTGCCATTACTATTTTTTTATCTTTCATTCTATGTCCTCTTTACACTAATCAGATACAATTCGTTCTATTACGGATTCTTTTCTCAAATTACATGTAATATATACAGAAAGTAACCCTTGTATCATAACCAAAGAAACTAAATATACAAATACAATTGCTATAGGATATTGATAAGATATACAGTGTAATTTCATATCTATCACCATACACAAGTAATAGCCTGCCCATGAACCAATGACTAATGTTAATAGACCTGCACCCAATGTATAAAAAATGCTCTCTATCTGTAACATCCTATTTATTTGAATACTCGTCATTCCCATTGCTTGTAATAAACCTAATTCTTGACGTCGAGCATATATATTTGAAACAACCATATTTACCAAATTTATAATACTGAATATAAACAACATAGTAATTAATAAATAAATCATTCTGAGTAAACTTTCTGTACTTTCTTGATCTGCCTTAGTTCTATTTTTCAGACAATTCAACTCTAAATTTTGGTTTTCATTCACTATTATACGTAATTGTGCTTCTACTTCACTTTCTTTTTCTGATTCCAAATCTATTTCAAAACAATAGCGATCATTTTTGATATCAGTCATCTCTTTTATTGAATCCCTCGCAAACAAATATGCTGGCATTGGAACTACAGGTGAAATTTCTAACAAAGTATCTTGAGAATAAATTGCCATTATTGGCATATTATACTCTATCAATTTTCCATCACTACCCACCATTGTCACCTTACACACATCTCCAATTTGACATGGATTTTGTTTTGATTGTGCAATCAGAATACCGTGTTCTTTTACCAAAGAATCATAATCCACTTTACCAGCTACGATAGCCGGTTTTATCTCATCAAATTGTTCTTTAGAAATACTCGGCTGCATTGCCGAGTCAGCCCAACCATCTTCTCGTTCTACATTTACATAGATTCCCGTTGCTGGACTTACCTTACGAACCCCTTCAATTTTTACTATTTTTTTCATTAACTCATCTGTCAACGGATTATTTTGATATTGTATAATTCCCTCTCGCCACACATCATCATCAGCAAAAGAAGAACTTCCAAGAGATGAAATATTTATCTGCATATCACCATGTGGATAAAAATAAAATCTCCCAACTTTATCAGCACTATATGACTCACCAAATGACGAAAAAATAACAAGCATAGCTCCACATAATCCCAACATAATCATTGTAGTTATAGTTTTTTTACGATTTCTTCCCAAACTTATTACTGCCAAACTAAAAATGTTCAACTTACGTTGAAGCCTACGCTTAGTCTTATATTTATCATCGTAAGGAAAATATCTTGTTCCTTCTAAAGGAGAAATTTTAGATGCTATTTTTGCTGGCATATCACTTGCCAATAATATCATAATTAGTACAAATATTGATACAAATGTCCCCCATATTACCCCAGTTAACAACTTGAACCCTGTTGGTTTCAAAAAATATCCTATTAACAAACCCACAATTAATCCTATTAAAATGCCTCTCTTGGCTAAATACAGAGCTTCTTTTCTTACAAGCAAACTCATTTGTTTGCGTGTCATACCTATTGTCCTGAGTTGTCCATATGCCCGAACTTTTCTTGTTACAGAGACAGAAAAAATACTGTAAATAACAGCACCTGCAAGTATCAGCAACAGCATCATTATTGGAAATACTGTTTTCAATGTATTTCTATAATTATACCACCCCCCACCAAAAGGATACTCGGGATTTAAGGTAATGTCATTTTCAGAAATGCCAAGATTTTGTACAATAGAAGAAATAGCAATACGTGCTTCTTCTTCTACATCCGTATTGAGTTTTAATCTCACATACGCATCAATATTTAGCCGTTCCCTACCTACTAGCTTTATTGCACCTAATTTACTAACGAACACTTTATGTCGGTAATCACTATTTTCGTTATTGTCTTCAAATATTCCAGAAATTACATAATCATTTTTAACCCCTTCTCCAGTCAAATCCAATACAATGCAATCACCAATTTGAATAGAATTGTTAGTTTGATATGTATTTTTCAACCAGTCTAAAAAATTCTGAGATACCATAATTTCATTTTCTAATTTAGGAATTTCTCCCAAATACTTAGTCTTATTTTGATTGCAAAATTGCGTCATATCATCGTATTGAACAACCAACGTAATCCCCTGTTGCTTAGATGCACCAATAACTGCCTCTTCACCTATCCAAGATACCTCTGGTTGCTGCTCCAATTTTACCCGATTACGGTCTGAAATATCGCTAATTATTACCTGTGCTTCATCTTTACACTTGTCATATTCCTGTTGCCAAAGGCTTGACACTACTAATATAAATGTAAGAAGAAAACACTCTAAGACTACTATTGTTAATATTGTCAATCTTTTCTGAACTCGTTCTGAGTGCAAATCATCATGTACTAATTTTAAAATAGTACTTTTACTATTTACATTTAACTGCAAATTATTCTCCTCCCACTTTTTATTTATTTTGTTATTGCATTTAAAATTCATAATTCATCTATTAAAATAAGATAATATTATTAAGTTTTCAACAAGGTATCTATCCCTATATATCTTGATTATACCAAATCACTTTGAGCTACTGAACTGGATTTTTAGCTTCGATTAAAATCCATAATTTTGTTTTCAATAGATAACTTACTGGAACGCCACTTGTAAAGGCGACTAACGTCCGCTACAGTGGCTCTGGATTTGACGGACAGGTAACTTGCCATGCCATACTAATCATAAAACTACTAATTCTTCAAAAAAATAACAATTTTTATATATCAAATCTATTATTAAATCACCCTACATTAAACAATTTTGTAACTTCTTAAACTGTTATAACTAGTTTATCTCGGTTTATTTTTTCACTTTAGTTATTTTTAAAAACAATAATTCTTCAAAAAATGATTTACTCACTCATCACTTTCTGAAGAATTATGGTCCTACGTCAAGATTTAGTACAAGTTAAAATGAGGTTTTCCTCATCTTAACCTGCCATCTGCAATTCGCCCTGTTGAAGCCTACGATACAGAGCTTCATAATCGTTTGGAGACATATAATCACAGTGACTATGAATTCGTTTTGTATTGTAGAATGCTTCTAAATACTCGAAAATCAAACGATATGCATGATCATAATCTCTGATTTTAAATCGATTCAACCATTCTCTCTTAATCAGGGAATGGAATGATTCGATACATGCATTATCCCATGGATATGCCTTTTTAGAATAACTACACTGCATAGCTGTGGTTACACGTTTGTATTCTTTTGATACGTATTGGCTACCACGATCTGAATGTAGAATCAAAGGCTCATCGATATTACGTCTTGCTTTTGCTTTTTTTATTGTTTCAATCACGCAAGATACTTCTAAAGTTTTAGAAAGTGTCCAGGCAATGATTTTTCTGGAATATAAGTCCATAATACTGGTCAGATAAACAAATCCGTCTATCGTCCAGATATAAGTAATATCAGAACACCAAACTGCATTTGGTCGTTCTGGGTTAAACTGTTCATCAAGGATATTTTTTAATTCGCTGCTGAAGTCAGAATCTTTAGTTGTGATGGTCCATGGCTTGACCCATTGGGCTTTGATACCCATTTGCTTCATATACTTACCAACGGTACGTTCAGAGATGATTTCTCCTGATTTTCGTAATTCTTTGGTGATTTTAGGGGCACCATAATTTTGTTTTGATTCATCGTAAATATCCTGAATTTTAGCTTTTACGGCTTTACGTCTTTTTTCCATATTAGAAGGAACACGTTTTAGCCATGCATGATAACCAGAACGAGAAACGCCAAGATGTTTCAACATTCCGGAGACAGAAACTCGGCGTTTCGCCTTATGGGCAGTTTCTGCCATCTCCGTAACTTCGAGATAAACGGCTTCCGTCATTTTCCCAGAATGTTGATTGCTTTTTTTAATACTTCAAGTGCATCCTGTGCATCTCGTAATTCTCGTTTTAATCGTGCGATTTCTTTTGCTTCATCAGAAGCATAGTTACCGGAACCACGGCTTTCAATATCACCTGTTTCACGCAGTTCTTTCTGCCAGCGTGATAATGTCTGCTGACTGATTCCTAAATTTGTAGCACAGCCCTGCAGTCCTAAGTTCTTGTGATCATGATAATACTGGACTGCATCCAGCTTAAATTGTTTGTCA
>JARHYE010000103.1 GCA_029258605.1 Ruminococcus sp. | reverse complement strand
GCATGGTGTGCATCCGTTCCTACTCCAAACACCAAATCCAGTTCCATCAACTGCTGTACATATTTCTTTGCTTCTTTTCCATATTTTCCTGTAATGCTTCCAGCATTGATTTGCAAACGAACTCCAGTCCTTACAAGTTCTTCTGCGTAAGACAAATCTGCTCTTACATTTCCATACCGTTCCACATGTGCCAGAATCACTTCATAACCTTGCATCTGCAAAAGCTGTATACTTCGGTAAATATGTTCATAACTGTCACCAGGAGAAAATTCCACCAATACGTATCTAGTTCCGTTTAATGTTAAAATCTCTCCTCTTTCTAATTTTTCCGGGACTTCCTGTGTGAAATAAATTTCTGTTCCCAAATAAATCCGAAACTTTGGATCAATCTTTGCCGCTAATTTCCTTACGATAGCCACTTTTCGTTTCATAGTCTCCGGACTTCGATGTCCACGACTCGGATGAAAATGGGGAGTGGCGATCATACAACGAATTCCCTCTTTGTATGCCGTCTGCAACATTTCCATTGTTTCTTGCAAATCTTCTGCTCCATCATCTACACCAGGTAGAATATGACTATGTAAATCAATATAATGATCCATTCTTTCTCTCCCATTAAAAAATTTGTCGTTTTTAGTCATACAGTATTATGTTAGACCACAAAACACTCTTCGTCAATATAACTTCCTCTTTTTTTTCATTATAATAAATTATTATGCAATAAAATTTGTCAACACCAAAAAAAATCCCAAGTATAGAAATAATCTATACTTGAGATTTTAGAATCGTTATTCTTATTTTTCATCTAGAACTTCTTTGATCTTTTCTGTGATCATAGATACTGCTGCCGGATCTGGATGCATCACATACAGTGGTTGTTCTCCAGATGAGAAACATGGAAGTAAATCTCCTGATCCAGAAGCTGCGATAGATTCAATAGACCAGCTTGCGCCATCGGAAAGTTGCATATTAATGAACTTCGCCATTTCTTTATCTGTCATATCTGTTTCTACACTACTTGCAACTTTTGTAATGAGTGTAGTTGCATTCTTAAGAATGGCTGGAGAAATTGCTTTATTAAGGATAGCAGTTAGAACCGCTTCCTGATTCTTTCCTCTTTGGTTATCTCCTTCTGCAAAGCTATAACGCTCTCTCGAGAAGGCCAAAGCTGCATCTCCATCTAAGTGGTTCATTCCTTCCTTAAATCCATATCCGCCTGCTTCAAATGCATAGTCTGAGTGTACATCTACTCCGCCAAGTGCATCTACAATTGTAATAAGAGAAGTAAAGTTTACTCTTGCATAATAGCTAAGATCAATGTCATACAACTCTTCCAAAGTCTTCATAGATGCTTCTACCCCATAAATACCGGCATGAGTCAGCTTATCTTTCGCCTGTCCGGAAATACCTGGAATTGGCACGTAATAATCTCTTGGAGTTGTGGTAAGCAAGATTTTCTTTGTCTGTGGATTGACTGTCATAATGATATTCACATCACTTCGGCTCGTTGTTGTGATCGGTCCAGATACGTCAATTCCACTGATGTATACATTGAATGGTTTTTCTACGCTTCTTGTTTTCTTTTCTTGATTCTCGGAAGGGTCAATTTTACTCTTAATACCGTATTGATAAAGAACACGTACTTTTTCTGGATATCGCTCGATTGCTTCTTCCAAAACTCCTGTAAATGCTTCATTATAAATGATCGCATCTGCTTTTCCATCTAAAAGTGCATTTGCTTCTTCTAAGATAGTGCTATAAGATAACGTTTTGATCTCACGGTCTACTTTCTTCTCAATGTCTTTGACCATCAACGCATTGTTTTCTTCATCCAAAGAAGTTTGGATTCCGAAGGTGTAATTTTCTGCATCTTCTAGTGTCTTTGCTGCATCTTCTTTTCGAACGACAACGACCATATTGTTGACTTTGTAATCTGAACCACCTACGGATTTCATAAAGCGCTCTACCTGAAAGAGTGCAACAATCCCAATGATTACGGCAATCGTTACGATAACACTTAACACAATGCCGACAATATTCCACCTATTTTTCACAAACTGTAGTCCAAATGTACAGGCAAACAAAACGACCAGCCCGATTCCGCATAATACAATGTACTTCATTGGAACAAGTCCATTATCAACCATAATCATCATAAGAACTAATGATAAAACAATCTGTATCAGTGTCACTACTTTCCCTATTAAATGGTTATTGTTTTTTTTCATCTTAATCTCCTGTGCTTTCCTATAAAATTTTATTTTTCCACACTATTTATAGTTTAACCATGCTTCTTTTTGTTGTCAATATGTAAAACCAACCGAAATGTCCAAAAACCCCTCTCTACTGGTCATCCAGCAAAGAGGGGTTTCCATACATTTCTTCTATTTTTCTTGGCTGTTGTTATTCTCCACACTCATCTGCGTGTTCATGTTCGTGGCAGATGGATCCTGTAGATACCAACTCTCCTCTTAAATAACGCTCTACCATTTCTTTTGCGTCTCCTTGAGCACCGACAATCACTTCAATGTTACGTTCATTGAAGATTTCCA
>JARHYE010000097.1 GCA_029258605.1 Ruminococcus sp. | reverse complement strand
CCTTTAAAAAGGCTTCGAGAGAGCTTCCCTATAGCTGCTGCTCCTGCCGTATGTGAACTGGATGGACCAATCATATTCGGACCGATCACATCAAATATACTGATAAACTTCATACCTTTTGTATATCTATCCTTTCTAATGATACTTTTCTGTCTTTGATTTTATCATACCACATATAAAAATGTATATCCTTGTTTTCTATAATTTGGTCAACTTTTCCTCCACAAAATCAATATTATTTATGACTCTCACATGCTGGCAATGGAAATTCCTCATCTCCAATTGTAATAGATTTTATTTTGTCAAGTGGAATAATTTCATCATATAGTATATTCGCAGATACCATGCCCTTTTTTTCTCCTTTTTCGTTTTCCAGGAAGGTTACTGGTAACTCATATATACCACACAAGTCTATCTTCTTTCCATTCTCTAATTCTAAATAAATTTGTTTTGGATAATCCACACTGGATTGCTTTGCATCCGCATTGGCTATTTGTTTTCCTTGAATGTTTACCCCCAACGGAGAAATATCGACAGATTCTATGTCATAATCCATATATTTGAGGGGCAGTTTTTTTTGCACGGAAAGTTGCACAGAAGATTTTAGAGACTTCACCTTATACTTTAAATGCCATTTCCCCTTCAATAATGTAGCTGTTTTATCATTGTTCGTAGCAGACGGACATTTTATAGATTCAAATGTTTCCTCTATTTTCATTTTTTTTGGCATTGTACTGTTCATTGTATACGTTCTCATCACAATTACTTTGCCCTCTTTTTGTTCGATGATTTGATCTTCATATTCTATCAGTGTATTTGCATGGTTGTATCGATATGCTTGCTCAGAAATTCCATTATTTTTTTCATCCAAACTCTGATTTTCATTCTCTAGCCAAAGTTTATCCAACAAATATCCTTTAGGCGCTGAAAGCAACAATGGTTTTCCGTCTTCTCTTTCAAAAGAATAAACGATGCATAAGTTTCGAGAATCTGCAATGGAAGCTTCGGCTGTCATGATAATTCCATTGGATCGATCACTCGCCCCTATCACAACTCCCATTGCATCAATCACCTCAACCTGTTGTTTCTTAGTTCCAAAAATTTCACCCAACAACTCCCAAGGCGTTTTATGAAAGCCTGCTCCCAACACTGTACTCATCCCAAGTACACATATTATTGTAAGAATTACAGTCCGTTTTACCCATGCTCTCTTACTCCTATATGTATTTCCATTTTTACTCTCTGATGCAACGCGTCTAATTAAATTTTCTTTTCCCTCTTCACTCCAGCATATTTGGTCCATTTTATCTTTATATTCTTTCATACTCCGATTCCTCCAAAATTTTTTTCAATTTCTTTCTTGCTCGCTTCATTCTTGTATGTACCGTTGCTGTTGGAATTCTTAAAATTTCTGCTATTTCACAAGCTTTGTAACCTTCGTAATAATATAAGTATATAAGAATACGGTATTTTCCTTCTAATTGCTCAACCGCCCAAAAAATATCATTTTCTTCTGTTTCTGGAACTGTGATTTCTCCACAATGTTCTAATGCACACATTCTCTTTTTCCAAGGAGTTCTTAAAAGATCTTTGCACACATTGGCTGTAACCCGATAAATAAATGCTTTTTCATGGTTTTGATCCTGAAAGACATATTCCTTTGTCACAAATTTTATAAATACCGTCTGACATACATCTTTTGCATCTTCTATATTTCCAAGATAACTATAACTAAGCCGTAAAATCTGATCCGCATAGGTCTCTACAAGATATTCGATATATTTGCTCTCAACCATAAGCGCCACCTCCCTTGTCTTCTACTTATCATACGATTGAAAACACAAAAAACTTTCATTGTTTTACAAAAACTTACAAAAAAGGAGGTCACTTTTTTGTGGCCTCCTTTTCTCTAGATTTTTAACACACTTCCTTTGTAGCAACGATATCTACTCCCGTATCTGCTACATTTTTTACAATTACATCTCCAATGTGCACGGGTGCTTTTACTACCGTATTTTTTAATGCTTCCACACAGGCAAAAATCTTTTCCTTTGGGATATCTTCCTTTGTCTTTACCGATACCATGGCAATTTCTCCACCTTCTACCCGTACCGTAGATGTCACAATCCTTGTCGGAGCGATCACTTCCTTTTTGGCATAGATCTCACCACGTTTACAAGTATTCCCAACAACACTCGTTACCGTTCCTTCCTCTAAGGTTACTGTCAAAGGGCATCCCATCGGACAATTGATACAAATCAGTTCTCTTGTTTCCATCTCTTATTCCTCCTCCAGTTTGATTGTAATTTCTTTCAATTCCGGATATTTTATAATATCCGCTTTTTTCAAAATTACCTGTTCCATCTCTCCTGGTGCTAAAATCTGACGTTTTCTATGCACAACTCTTTCGCCATCATAATAGACACTAATGTAATGATTCTTATAAACATTTGCCACACGAAAACGAACGGTTAAAGTTTCGTCCATTCGGGATGGACGAATCGTGGATGGTACTGTATAGCGCACTCCATTTTCTGTCCGTAAAAGAATCTCTTTCGTTTCTTCCTCTGGTACGGTATTTAATACGTAATGTGCTGCATTTTTTCCTGCCGCCTTTGCTTCTTCTGACACAAAATCCACAAGATCATGCACATGAAG
>JARHYE010000076.1 GCA_029258605.1 Ruminococcus sp. | reverse complement strand
AATACGTTTCAGCCCTTTCATCCACTATCCTCTTTTCTTTTTCAGGATAATCGCCCCTGCACCTACAAGTACAACAGCTGCTACCCCGACAAAAATCCATGTGCTGTAATCTTGCTTCTTCGCTTCTTCTTTTGGATCTGGTTTCTTATTTGTTTCTTTTTCTTGTGACACTTCTTTCTCCGTCACCTTTGGTTCCGGCTTTTTCTCAAGCATTTCGCTTAAAAAATTACCAGTTCCTTCTTGCATAGAATCGTAGTCAATCTGAACAAAGAACTGAACTTCTCTGCCCATTGGTGTAACAAACAGAACTGGGCTAAAATATTTATCCCCTGGTTTCATTTCAAATCGGTAATGATTACAAGTATCACCATCCCGTTCACAACTTCCAGTTAAGGTGAGTTCCACATCACGGAACTCTCCTTTTTCATTTACCACCTGCATAGAGACATCACTTACATTTGACATTAAACCAAGTCCAACTGTAACATACATCTGGTCGTCTACTTTCTCTACCAAGACTTGATCATCTACAATGCTGTCACACATACTTTGCCCAAGAGCAATGTTGGTTCCTCCATCCATCGTTTCTTTCGTATCTGGATTTACATAAGAGGTTGTTCGAGGTGCCAGATATGCTCCATTCTCCATTGCACGAACCGTGAATGATGCTAGAAATAGCATAACTGCCATCATAAGGATTCCCGACTTTTTTTTCATCACTTATTTCTCCTTATAGAACTTTCTTTTATATACCAATGTTCCCACTGCAACTAAAGATAAACCAAGGATTGTTACATACATTGCAATATTTGTTGAATCTCCAGTTTTTGGGTTTCCTGAACTTGGCTGTAAAATATTTACTTTTGCATCATTGGCATCCTTAGAAACCTTAGATAATGTCTGATAATTTACTTTGATTCTTGCATCTAAAAATTGATTTCCCATCATTTCTACATGTGGATTTACCTGAACTTTAATAAATTCTTCTGTGTGTGGCAACTGGAATGAAAAGCATGTTGGATTTCCTTCATTTGTTGCCTGTACTGCTGCATTTTGGTAATTTCCATTCAAGTCAAACACTCTCATTTCCTGAAGGCTTGCTGTAATATTTCCAAATGTCATAGGTTGTGTATAAATATACATCGTTTTTACGCCATCTTTTACAATGATTTTCGCTGGGCTTACAAGTGCCTTCGCTGCCATAGATAACTGGTCATTTGTTGCATGGAATAACTGTACTGATACTTCGTAAATTCCATCTTTCAAGTTGTTTTTATCAAGTGGTCCATTCTCTTCTTCTGGTTTTTGTTGATTATTTGGCTTTTGTGGTTTCTGCTGGTTGTCTGGTTTCTGTGGTTTGTTCTGATTCTCTGGTTTCTGTGGTTTTTCTGATTTTTTCTCTAATTTTTTAACTGCTGCTTCAATATCTTTTGCCATTTGATCTACATCTTTTTGACGATCAATTTTTAAATCTCTTACCACTGCATTCACTGCATCTTTTACCGCTTTCACAGATTTTTCTGTGTACAATTTTTCCATGTCTTCTGGAACTTTTTTCAAAGCCTCATCAACTTTTGTGTAATCTGCTTCTTTTAATTCCAATGCCTTAATACAATCTTCAATATTTTTTGCATAAGCATCAATTTTATCTTGTTCCTTTGCACCTAAGCCATATTCTACTGCTTTTTTTGCATCCATAAGTGCATTCCAAGATTTTTCTGTGTAATTAGAAGAATTTTTTGGGATTTTTTTAAGCGCAGCTTCTACTTTACTGTAATCTCCACCTACATATTTCAATTCTTTTTTTGCGTCTTCTAATTTTTTCTGTAACTTCTGTGCATCTTGTGTTGTACGAATCTCTTTTTTCTCGTTTTCAACTTCATTTAGTTTTTCCATAAACTTTGAAAAAGAATCTTCTGTATAGTTTTCACTTTTCAGTTCCTTGCATTCTGCAATGGTATTTACCAATTCTGAAATATCAACAAGGCCTTCTTTTGCCTGATCTAATTTTGCAATCATTTCATTGACTTCTGCTGAGCTTGATGCATGATTTACAAGTTGTTCTGCCTCTGTAATTACATTCTGTAACTGTGCATAACCAATTTCAGCATATTTGCTTCCTTCGTAACCTTTTAACTCAGCAATCTTTTGATTCAATGCTTCGTAGTCAATAACTTCTGATGCATTTGAAAGGTCAAGATTTAATGTAACAACTGTTGGATATTCTTTTCCGAACATAGCATTCATAAAGTCAATTGTAACGGTAAATGGATATCCGCCTTTTTCATTTGCTTCTGGAAGTCTTACTTTTACAACATTAGGCACTTCCTCATCAATAACATTTGTTGGATCTCCAAATTTTTGAGAAAACTTCTCTGTCTTTGTAGAAAGAACAGTCGCTCCTTCCACTGTCAATACATTACAATGATACTCTCCACCAAAATTTACGACCATGTGCTGAAGATTCACTGTAAGTTCTTTTGTTCCGTCTTCTTTAATTTCTAATTCTGCACTTTCACCAAATGCTTTAGAAAACGCTTGTTTAATTGCATCAAATGGTGCGGAACTATCAAGTCCAAGTACTGGTACAATGTATTTTCCTACACCGGATGGTTCTGCCGCTGATACATGAGCAATGTTTGTGCTAATAAGCATAACTGCTGCAAGCAACAACGCAGAACTCTTTTTAAAAATTGTTCTTATTTTTTTCATAATGCTTTCCTCCTGTTTTAAGTTAGCTTGAACTAACCCTATTCAAAAAAAATATACCGAACAATCGGTAGCACTAGGATAGCATATGTTTTTTTTCTTTGCACCTGCAAGTTTGTCGCATTTTGGGGACATTTTTTTATATAGAAACTCTATTTTTTCGATTTTATTTCTTTTTTCGCATTTTTCTTTGGTCGCATATTTGCGACAAAATTTAGGAGATAAACATGGTAAACAAAGCTGTTTCTTCCTTCTGTTTTCCGTTTCGCTCAATATACTGTATCTTTAAACATAGTGTTCCTTGTATGATCTGTCCGCTTCCTTCTCCATAATTCACAAATTCTATAATATCAAATGGAACCATGAAAACATCTCCTTGCTGTTCCGCGCTTACGAACATTCCACTTTCGTGATACTGCATGTTTTTTATAATCCTGCTTTTGGTGTGGATACGTTTCAAAGAGAGGTTGCCTCTTCCAGATGCTATATGACAAGTACAAGGATGTTCTAAACATTCATTGAAACACATACAGGTTCCTCCATGGAGAAAAAAAGGAAATTGATAGATTCCTTCCTTCAATCTTTTATTCAACAATGCGCCTGTAAACTTATATTTGTGCTGTATAATTTTCTTTACCTCATTTTTTTGGCAAGATTTTTCTAAAATTCCAACGGTCTCATCGGAGTTGTGAATTGCCCAGTAAGACGCATCCATTCTTGCGTTTTCTATACTGACTCCTTCATCCATAAGAAATTGCATGGATGTTCTCATCTTTCTTGCATAAGATTGTGCCATCTTTTTTCCCATCGTTGTTAATACTGGATGGCGAATATCGGTTCTATCTATCAGCCCTTCTTTTTCCAGAATGATAACTGCCCTACTGATATTTTGTTTGGATTCATCCAGTGTTCGTGCAATTCCCATAATCGTACACGTTTCATCTTCCTTTAAAAACGCCAACAATATTCTCAATCGTAATAATTCCTGCTGCCCTGACATTTCTATTCTCCTTATTGATTCTTCTGCGCCTTTTTTTCCTTTTTCATTTCAATTACATGTTTGATGGCAAGAATCGGATGTACAAACAGCATTCTCGGTCCGGCAAAGCGCATCACCTCTTTTATTTTTTCACGATACTCTGGTTTATAACAATGTACTTTGCAATTAGAACAAAATGTCTTTGTTTCCATAAATGGACAATGATTCACTCGTTGTGTTGCGTAGTCATAAAGATCCTGACATTCTTCACATAACTGTTTGCTTTTATGATGAGCTTTACAATAAATCTCAATCATCTGTCCTACAACTTTAATTTCATCTTCTCTCTTTTTCTTTAGATCTTTCATCTTACGCTCCTTTAGTTAGTTTTCTCTAACCATTGTAAAAAAACATACCTATCTTGTCAACCATCTCGTATGAATCCACCAATCAATACGAAAAAAAATTCAATAAAAAACTGCCCACCCATAATCTACTGTCATGAATGAGCAGCTTTTTCTCTTAACTTTTCTTTTTTTCTTTCTTTTTGTTATAGACAAAAAAGCCTGCGCCTAGTATTCCTCCGGTAAGAACAAGCATTCCAAATACCTTTAGGATCACCTTTCTTCTTACCTGTGTATTGTCTTCTTCGAATAAAAATACTCCACCATTTTTCATCGAAAATACAATATATTTTCCATCTCTCTCGTAAGCAATTTCTTTTTTATTTTTCTTTTGTACCTGATAAAGTTTTCCTTCATTTTCCATATGATATCGAACTTTAATCTTTTTAGCCTTGCTTCCTTTTACAGACAATCGGTATACATATGTTCCCTTTTTACTAGCCAAAACATTTTTTGTACATTCTTCTGAAATTTTATCCACTTCCAGGGAGGCTTGATCGTTAAACTTCCCTTCCACTAAAAATTTAGGCTTTTGGGCACCCGTAGAAAGTGTCGTAATGAAATTTTTCCACTCTCCGTCAACTGTCTGATTGTAGCGAATACACTCTTTTTCAAATTTATTCCAATGCCAATATTTTCCGTCTCTCGACGCAATCTTTGGAAGTTTTTCGATATGTCCTCCGTAAGGTACTGTAACCGTTTTTACCGGTTTTCCCTCCACCTCAAACATAATATTGATCTTCTTGAAACTTTCTGGCAGATTTTTCTCTTTTGCCAAATCATGATAAGCAATGGACTCTGCCACTCCTTGATAGCTGATTCCATTCACTCCACCTAATGAATCAGAAACAAATCGATTTCCCTCTCCATTTTCCATGATTCCAGCAATTCCGCCTGAATATGCACTTTCTTCTTCGATATATGGGATTGCTCTACAATTTTGAATCTGAGCCGCCTCACCGGCAATCCCTGCTACATGAGATTCTCCTTTCAAAGAACCGATGCTATCACAAGTTTCAATATCTCCTCTAAAATATCCAGAAATTCCACCAACATATTCTTTTCCAGCGTCTTCATTTCCGCTGTTTTCACACTGTACAATACTTCCACGGTTTCCATATCCAACAATACCGCCTGTATATTTATACTTTGCAGAAATATTTCCTGAATTTTGGCATCCATAAAGGGTGGCTCTTACATACAGTGTCGTATCTGTAAATAATACATCATCCACCGATGGCAAAGCATCCGTTTCCTGATCAACGGATAACTCTTTTGAAAGATTCCCAACAATCCCTCCAACGTTATAATCCGCCTCAATTTTTCCTGCATTTGCACAACTTACTACCATACCATTGTCTTTTGCAGAAACTTGTGCAGAAATATCTTCCACATCACTCACTCTTCCACTTAGCACCTTATCAACACTATTTTGAAGATTATCCATGGAATTTACCGCCTTAGATATGCTATTTCGAACAGAATCCACATTATTGCTATTTTGTTGGAACACCTCTTTGCTGTTTTGAGAAATATTCGCAAGTCCTTCTGATGCCTGTTGTAAAATCGATGTGCTTTGTTCTCCAAAATTTTGGAATCCTCCAACCACATCATTGGATAATTTTGAAAAATTATCCGAAATATTGTTTAGACTATCGCCCACCCATTTATTTTGCTGAACCGCATCTGATAATTCCTTTAACAAATCCATAAGTTCTCTCATCTGATCCGGCCATACGGATGGATTGTTCTGATCAAACTGATCTAAGAGATTATTAATTTTATCAATAATTCCAGAAACACTCTGATCTCCATGTAAATTATCTCGGATATTGTTCAATTCTGCACGAATATTGTCAATGTATTGACCGCTATTTTCTATCCACGTCATGTTGCTAAATAATGTAGAAACATTTGCAGATAAATTTCTTGAAAACGAGGTCAAATCATTGACCACACCATTTAGCCCTGAAGCTCCCTGGCTAATCGCTCCTTGCATTTCGCTTATAACTTGATCCATTGTAGATGAAAATCCAGAAACACTATCATCCAATAACTCCATGGCATTTTGACCATATTCTACGCGAAAAGAAGGTTCCATCTGGCCTGTGATTCCACCAACGTCACGTCTTCCGGAAACGATTCCAAGATTTTTATTATTTTGGATAAATCCTCTTGTTAATCCTACGATTCCTCCCACATTATATCCAGTATGAAGGTAACCAATTTTCCCTTCATTGGTACAATCCTGAATGACATTTTCATTAACGCCTGCAATTCCACCAACATTCGTCGCCTGTTCATTTGCCTTTAAATTAATTTTTCCTTTGTTTTTACACCGTGAAATCGTTCCTTCATTTGTTCCCGCAATTCCGGCTACATGATACGTTCCCTCAATGTCAGCATTGGAAAAACAATCGTTAATCATTCCATGGTTAATTCCTGCAATTGCTGCTACATTTTTGTGTCCAGAAAGTTTTCCATACACGGAACACTTTTGGATGGTTCCATAGTTTTCTCCACATAAAATGCCAACTTCTGTGGTTTCATCTTCTTCTGTTATTTTTGCTTTTACTTTCAGATTTTCAACCTTTGCATCCTCTTTTATCACACGAAACAGCCCCATGATTCCTGTTTTTCCTTTGATATCACCTGTCTGTATTCTATGTCCATTTCCATTGAATTCTCCGCAAAAAACAGGGACAACAATATTATCATCTTCAGAAAATTTCAAATCTTTTACAAGCTGTACTTTTAATCCCTTTGAATACGAATCTGTTTTACATTTTTTTGCAAACTCGATCCATTCTTCCTCAGAAGAAATTTTCTTCACTTGTTCTTTTGCTAGCGCTGTAAGAGGAATGCTTGAAACAAGAATACAGAAAGATAGTACAAATAATGCCAGGTTTTTAAATATCTTCTTCATCTACTTCTCCTCCTATCAGCTTTTTAAAATCAATCACTGTCTTTTCCATAAATTTATTTCCTACCAGCAAAATCTGTGGCAGTACAGTTAAGACAAGAATGATAGAAATCAAAGATCCTCTTCCTAACGTATAACCAATGGATCCAACATACACATCTGTAGTCATTCCCGCTATAATAAATCCGGCTGCTGTCATAATCGTTCCTGAAGTCAAAATTGTAGGAAAACTTTCCCCAACTGCAATGGCCATTGCCTCTTTTGGAGAACGCATTTGTTTCTGAATCTGGAAACGATTATATAAAACAATCGCGTAATCAATGGTTGCTCCCATTTGGATAGCACTTACAATAAGATACGTTACGAAAGAAACGTTTGTAGAAGTCAAATATGGAAATGAGAAGTTGATCCATATACTTCCCTGAATGACTAAAATAAGTAAAATGGAAGCCCCAAAGGAACGGAATGTAAATAGCAACACTAAAAATACAAATAAGGCTGTCAGTAACGAAACCATGTTATTATCTGTCATAAACGATTCTTCCAAATCTCTGGCACTTGTAATATCTCCAACAACCAGAACATCGTCCCCATATTGTTCTTTTGCCATTTGATCGATTTTTTCTACAAGTGCGTAGCTTTCCTCTCCTTCAATCGGTACCGTTGCATTAAATACCATACGCACATATTTTTTTCCACGTAGTTGTTTTGTCGCATCGGTCAATTTCACGCGAAGTTCATCAATCATTTCTGTCTGACTTTTATCTAGATTTGCAATTCCCTGGTCGACTGTTTTAAACAAAAACTCCATAACATCAATCAAAGGGATCGTATAGGTGTCTGAATTACCAAGAATCGGTTCAAACTGTCGATGATCAAATCCATAAAGCGCATAGAGTGCTTTTGCAGTTTCGATATCAACTCCAATTAATTCAGAAAATTTTCGTGCTGTAAAAAGATCGGTCAATGTCTTTCCGTCTTCAATTTCAACATTTGCAAGCCCGGTAGCCGTCTTAATTCCATCTAATTCTCCAATTTCATCCAAAAGAATTTTTTCTTTCACATAATCTCCTTTTGGAACAATCAGCGCAATGGCATTGGTTTCTTCAAATGTATTATGTATCTTCTGATCAATCTTATCTTGCTCCGATAATTTAATTCGGTCCGTTGCATCTTCTGAAAATGCATAATCACATTTCATAGAGAAGAAAATAGCAAACGGAATAATGACAACAAATGCATACAAAAATACCGGTTTATGTTTCGCTAAAAGTCGTCCCCATCCAGAAATATCTGGAACAAGATTTTTGTGTCTTGTTTTTAATAGTGGTTTATAGAATACCATAATAAGGCCAGGCATTAACAAAAATACCGTGATCAAACTACACAAAATTCCTTTTGTAAGAACTGTACCAAGATCGTACCCTAATCGGAACTGCATCAATGTCAAGGCAATTAATCCTGATATTGTTGTAAGACTGGAAGAAGAAATCTCTATAATAGAATACGCAAGCGAGTCAATTAGCGCCGGCTTTACTTTCTCTTGTTTTTGATATTCATCCTGAAAACGATGACAGAAAATAATTGCATAATCGATTGCAAGTGCCAGCTGCAAAATAATTGCAATGGAATTTGTTATGGAAGAAATTTCCCCAAACCAGTAGTTGGTTCCCATATTTAAAATTCCTGCAACTGCAAAAACAATCAACATGATCACGACCTCAAAATAGCTTTTTGAGGTAAACAACATAACTCCGATGATAACAATAACTGCAAGAACAAGGATTCCTCCCATCTCTGAAGCCAGCTGTGCGGTATAATCCTGCCCCACATCTGTAGAAATGCTTACTTCATATCCTTCTAATTCTTTCTTTACATTTTCCATTGCCTGCAACACATTATCCTCTGTCTTTTCCCCAGAAAATGTCACCGAAAAAAGAGCGGCAGAAGACGTAAAATGCTCTGCTGTATCATCAAAATCTACAGATGATACATACTTAATTTTCTCAAGTTTCTCTCGCAATTCCTCTGCCTTGTCATAAGTAATATTCGATACCATTACATTTGCCGTTGCAAATGTAGTGAATTCTTTTTCCATAATTACAAGTCCACG
>JARHYE010000040.1 GCA_029258605.1 Ruminococcus sp. | reverse complement strand
AGTTCCTGTTCTCCAGCTGCAGGAGTGACTGCCTGTGCTTGGGATTGAGCTTGAGCCTGTGCTTCTGCTTCTGCTCTTGCCTCTTCTTCCGCTTTGATTCTAGCTTCTTCTTCTGCCTTTGCTTTTGCCTCTTCCTCTGCTTTGATTCTAGCTTCTTCCTCTTCTTTGGCTTTTTGCTCTTCTTTTATCTTTTGTGTAAGTTTCACATATTTTGCTGTTTCTGACTCGATCAACATTTGATGTTGTGTTGCGACTTGTGCTTCATTGGCAACATGAGCTATATGATCTGTCGTTTCTTGTGTTGTAAATCCTGCTGTAAAAAGTGTACAAATTGTTACTCCAGTTAATACTTTAAAAATTTTTGAACCTTGCAACATATTTCACCCTCCTAATTCACTTTGTTTTTTACATTTCTATAACACTATTTAATAAATTATATGTTTACTATTTCATCAATATTACATATGTTACAAATTTGTTACAAATCGTATATTACTATACAATATTTATTCTGTCAACTATTTTATTTACTTTTCAACATTACCTAAAAATTATCGACACCTCATCTCATTCATGATATATTATCTTTGATAAAAAACGTATCAAAATGTATGAGAGGATTTTCTATGGAACAAATTCAAAAAAACACAAATCAGATTACTGAGGGTGTGATCTGGAAACAGCTTCTTCTTTTCTTTTTTCCCATTGTGTTTGGGACATTTTTTCAACAATTATATAATACAATCGATACCGTTATTGTGGGGCATTTCGTCGGGAAAGAAGCCTTAGCATGTGTAGGCGGTTCAAGTTCGCAAATCATCAACTTAATCGTAGGCTTTTTCACCGGATTATCTTCTGGTGCTTCTGTTGTAATTGCCCAATTCTTTGGTGCTCATGACAAACGTTCTCTACAGGAAAGTCTACATACCGCCTACGCATTCTCGATTATAGGAAGTATCCTCATTACCATTCTCGGCTTCACACTCGCTCCTAGTATGCTTCGATGGATGAATACTCCTGCCGAACTCATTCCGAATTCCACCTTATATCTTAGAATTTATTTTCTTGGAATTATTTTTGTTTTTATTTACAATACCGGTTCCGGAATTTTACGAGCGATTGGGGATTCAAAAAGCCCTTTATACTACTTGATTTGTTGCTGTATCATCAACATTATTTTAGATGTTTTGTTCGTAGTTGTTTTTCATTTAGGAGTATTTGGAGTTGCTATCGCAACCTTGATTTCACAATTAGTAAGTGCCCTTCTTGTGACATTAAATTTAATGAAATCAAATGGTAACCTTCATTTAATTTTAAAAGATATACGCATCTATAAAAGGGTACTTCATTCTCAACTTTATATTGGAATTCCTGCTGGTATTCAGTCTGTTATGTATAATATCACCAATGTAATCATTCAATCTGCACTAAACAGTTTTGGAACCGATACCGTAGCAGCCTGGTCTGTTTACGGAAAACTCGATGCTATTTTCTGGATGGTAAGCAGTGCCTTTGGAATCGCAATTACCACTTTTGTAGGACAAAACTATGGAGCCGGAAAAAAAGATCGTGTGCTAAAAAGCACACGAGTTTGCCTTGGCATGGATTTATCCGTATCTGTTCTACTGGCTCTATTCCTAATATTTAGCAGAAACTTCTTGTTCCGTATTTTTACAAATGATGCTACTGTAATAAACATTGGAAGTAATATGCTGATGCTAATTGCACCATGGTATATTGTATTTATTTTTATAGAAGTCCTTTCTGGAGCATTGCGTGGAATTGGCGATGTGATGATCCCTATGCTACTTACTATGTTTGGTGTATGTGTTCTTCGAGTACTCTGGATTTTCACAGCATTAAAATTTCACCCAACAATTAACACTATTATTTTTAGTTATCCGGTAACTTGGACATTAACCGCAATCCTATTTGTTGTATATTATATTTTTAAAACAAAAAAACTTCGGCGCTCATCATAAGCCGAAGTTTTTCTTAATCTATTGTCTATAAAATATAGGACTGATCTTCTTATATACAAGTAATACTACCAAGGATGCAAGCGTTGCCTTTAAAAGATTAAATGGAGCTACCGCAAACACTACAAATGTAAAAATGCTTGTAATATTACTATTTACTGCAGTTCCCATATCAACCAGCGCCTGTATTGGCATGTGAAACGCTTTGGCATAAGCTGGCAATAATAGAAAAGCATTTAAGAAACAGCCCAAAATCGTCATACAAATTGACCCTGCAACCAGTCCGAAAATGGCGCTTTTTCTTGTTCTTTTATATCGATAAATCATACCTGCCGGAACACAAAGGGCACATCCTATCAAAAAATTTGCTAGTTCTCCAACTCCTGCAGTGATCGTTCCATTAATCACAAAATTCATAAGAATCTTAACAAATTCTATGATTGCTCCTGCTACTGGTCCTAGAGCAAAGCATCCAATTAAGACTGGAACCTCACTAAAATCAATTTGATAAAATGATGGTGCAAATGGGAGTGGGATTTCAAACAGCATGAAAACCGTAGCTATTGCAGAAAGCATCCCTATTTGCGTAATGGTTCTAATTCCAATTTTAGAACCTGTTCGAGAAACTACGTTTGATTGTGTACTCATTTTTTCTCTCCTATTCTGAAATAAATATTTCGAAAAGAAAGAAACTCTTCTTGGTATTCTGGCCATTTTCACAAAAAAATCCCCGAAAATAATTTTCGGGGATATACTGCATCTGTTAATTATAACCATTTTCTTCTCTCATCCAGACTTTACTGTCGGTACTGGAATTTCACCAGTTCAGCCGTTATCCTCATCGATAACAGGTCGCGGACTCTACCGCCGGTTGGGAATTTCACCCTGCCCCGAAGAATTCTATCAATTCTTCTATATTATAACTCCATCCATTCTTTTGGGCAAGACACTTTTCTTATTATTTTGCATATCCTTTTAGAAATTCTTTCATTCTGAAATGCTCTGTTTTAAAAACTTGTTCTGGTGTTCCTTCAACTTCGATCCATCCATTTTCCATGAAAATAATTCGATCTGAGATTTCCTTTGCAAATCCCATTTCATGTGTCACGATTACCATTGTTATTTTCTTTTCTGCTAATGTACGAATGACCTTTAATACCTCTGCCGTAAGTTCTGGATCTAGCGCTGATGTAGGTTCATCAAAAAATAGAACTTTTGGTTTCATTGCCAATGCTCTGGCAATTGCAACCCTCTGTTTTTGTCCTCCTGAAAGTTGATAAGGATAAGCCTTCTCTTTCTCCTGCAATCCCATTTGCATAAGAAGCTCTTTTGCCTCCTTATACACCTCTTCTTTTTTTCTTTTTTGAACACTAATCGGAGCATCGATAATATTTTGCATTACCGTGTAGTGTGGGAAAAGATTGAAATTCTGAAACACAAGTCCAAACAAGGCGTCCGATTTTTTTTCTGTTTTGGAGATCTTTCTGTTTGTTCGAGCGGACACTGCTTCTCCCATATATAAAATTTCTCCCTGATCTACTTCTTCTAACATGCAGGCACATCGCAATAACGTTGATTTTCCTGAACCAGATGGTCCTATGATCGAAAGGATTTCCCCTTCTTTTACGGAAAGAGAAACATCTTTCAACACTTGATGTCCATTATATCCCTTTCTGATTTGTTTTATTTCCAGTAAATTCATACCCTTATTCTCCTATCGATAATATGATAATTTCTTTTCCGTTTGTTCCATCACAACTGCTACAATCAAGTTAAAAATATAATAAAAGATCCCTGCTGCTACAAATGGAAGCATATTTCTTTGAGATGCTGCCATTGCTTTTGTCATTGTGAACATCTCTCCATACGCAATGGCAAATGACAAAGAAGTATCTTTTACCAATGTAATTACTTCATTTGTCACCGCTGGAAGGATTCGCTTTATGACTTGTGGTAAAATAATTTTAAAAAATGTTTGCCCTTTAGAATACCCCAATAATTTTGCTGCTTCATATTGTCCTTCTTCTATGGATGCAATTCCCCCTCGATAAATTTCCGCAAAATATGCAGCATAGTTAATTGAAAATGCAAGCAAAACAGCATACAATCTGTAAGAATCTGTAATGGTAATACCAAAAATAAAATATGGTCCAAAGTATACAACTAGCAACTGTAACATCAATGGGGTCCCTCGCATAAGAGAAATATAGCCCTTAAAAAGAATACGGACAATGTGACATCCACTCATCCTCCCAAAAGCAATCAAAAAACCTAAGGGAATGGAAAACACTAGTGTAAAGAAAAATATGAGAATAGATCGCCCTATTCCAGGCATAAGTTGCAGTATAATCTCCGTAAATGTCATGTTCTTTCCTCCAACTATTCATCTACTTGAATATGGTGATATCACTTCCAAACCATTTTTTTGACAGTTTCTTCATAGTTCCATCATTTACCATTTCTGTAAGTACTTTTTCAACGTTTTCTTTGAGCAATGAATTTCCTTTTAAAAATCCAATGGCATACAATTCACTTGAGATTTCTTCCTCAAGAATTTTAAAGTTTTCTTCTCTTGATTGGATCTGATATGCCGCTACAACCTCGTCCATTGCAATTGCATCAACTGCACCTTGCTCAAGATCCATCATTGCAGTGTTGTAATCTGGTACCGTTTGTATTTTCTCAAAGGTAGATGCTAACTCTTTCTTTTCCTTCAATGCCGCTTCCGCAGAAGAATCTGTCTGTACTTCAATCATTTTTCCAGTTAAATCCTCTAAGCTTTGAATCTTTGAATCTTTCTTTACAACAAAGACTTGTTTATTATTTAAATATGGTTTTGAAAACGTGTAGTCTTCTTCTCGTCCAGTCATGGTAAACCCATTCCAAATACAGTCGATCGTTCCTGAGGATAATTCCAGATCTTTTGCATCCCAACTGATTGGATTAGGGATAAATTCTAAATTCAATCGATTCGCAACTTCTTTCGCTAACTCTAGATCAAATCCCGTAAACTCTCCCTCTTCTCCCACAAATCCCATAGGTGGAAATTCTTGATCAAATCCAACCACAAACTTCCCCTCTGTACTCGTTCCGTATTTCGTTTTCTCACCATGTTTCTCTTTATCTCCACAACCTGCCAACAAACAACCTAATGTCAACACCGCTGTTATGATGATTGCTATCCACTTTTTTTTCATATAAACCCCTCCTTTTGTCTTGTTTTGTTTTGTTATGCTACCATGTTAGCACACTAAAGTGTTTTTGCCAAGTATAATTTTAAAAAAAGAACCAGACGATATCGTCTGGTTCCAATGACAAGTTTCCTATTCTTCTATAGTCCATCCACTATTTTTTAGTGAATCTCTTGACTGCTTAATTGAGATTACCTTTACAGGCTTATCTGAATTGCTCTCAATTGGTAATAATCCGTTTTCTGTCATAGTTTTAATTGTTTCTGGATTAAGATCAATTACAACTGTTTCTGTAAGCTTATTCTCTTCTTTTTTATAAGAATAATCTACTCCTTTTATTTTCTTGTACGTCTCCTCCATTTGCTTTAAGGTGCTGTCTACTACATCTACTGCCTCTTTTGGTAACTCTGACAGATCTAATGTACTAACCTGCGTTACTCTAGTAGCCTCGTCTCCCTTTGCATCAAAAACCATTTCAACTGCATATCCTTGTTGCTCTTGTTTGCAACGCAAAACTGCTTTTTCTTCTTTTTGGCTTCCACATCCTGCAAATGCAGCCACCATCATACCTGTTAGCAAAATTGCACTTACTCTTTTGAACATTTTTTTCATCTGCAGTTCCTCCTTTGTTTTGGTGTAATCTTGCTCTAATTATAAAACAAATCGCCTGTAAAAACAATATAATTTTTAGTGGATACCACGCATGGTAAGTTGAATTCTTTTCTTTTTCAAATCTACACTCATTACTTTTACATCTACTATATCGCCTACGCTCACTGCCTCCAACGGATGTTTGATAAATCGGTCTGTAATTTGAGAAATATGCACCAATCCATCTTGATGAACTCCAATATCCACAAATGCCCCAAAATCTATAACATTTCTTACCGTTCCTTTTAAGAGCATACCTTCCTTTAAATCTTTCATCTCTAAAACATCTGTGCGAAGAATTGGTTTTGGCATCTCATCTCTTGGATCTCGTGCTGGTTTTTCCAACTCTTTTACAATATCTCTTAATGTAATTTCACCGATTTCAAGTTCTTGTGACATCTTTTTATAATCCTTGATTGTCTGACCAAAACCAGATAATTTTCCACCCACAATGTCGGAAAGTTGTACCCCTTGTATCTGCAATAATTTCTCTACAGCTTCATACGCTTCTGGATGTACTGCTGTTGCATCCAACGGATTTTTTCCATCTGATATACGCAAAAATCCCGCGCATTGTTCAAATGCCTTTGGTCCTAATTTCGCCACCTTAAGCAATTCTTTTCTACTTTGAAATTTTCCATGTTCTTCCCTGTAAGAAACAATATTTTTAGCAATCGTGGCACTAATTCCTGATATATAAGAAAGAAGAGGTGCAGATGCAGTATTTAGGTCAACCCCAACCTTGTTTACACAATCTTCTACTACTCCTTCTAGAGATGCTCCCAGTTTTTTCTGATTCATATCATGTTGATATTGTCCAACTCCAATAGACTTGGGATCAATTTTCACCAGCTCTGCAAGTGGATCTTGTAATCTTCTGGCAATGGAAGCAGCACTTCTTTGACCGACATCAAAATTTGGGAATTCTTCTGTAGCAAGTTTGCTTGCAGAATAGACGGATGCCCCTGCTTCATTTACAATAACATACTGCACTTTTTCTGGAATTTCCTTCAATAACTCTACAATAATCTGTTCTGATTCTCTAGATGCAGTTCCATTTCCAACAGAAATTAAAGAAATGTGGTATTTTTTGATCATTTTCTTTAGTGTTTCTTTTGCTGCATTTATTTTAGCAGGTGTTGTTGGTGCCGTTGGATAAATAACAGTTGTGTCTAATACTTTACCTGTTTCATCAACGACAGCAAGTTTGCACCCTGTACGAAATGCTGGATCCCATCCAAGAACAACTTGTCCTTTAATCGGTGGTTGCATCAAAAGTTGCTGTAAATTTTTTCCAAAAACCTCAATTGCTCCGTCTTCTGCCTTTTCTGTTAAATCATTTCGAATTTCACGTTCAATCGCTGGAGCTATAAGGCGTTTGTAACTATCTTCTACCGCTTCATTTAATGCAACTTTCGTATATGGATTTTCATTTTGTATTACCTTCTTTTTCAGATATGTCAAAATTTCTTCCTCTGGAGTTGCGATCTTTACGGTTAATATTTTTTCTTTTTCACCGCGGTTAAGTGCAAGTACTCTATGGCCTGCAAGTCTATTTAAACGCTCTTCAAATTCGTAGTACATTTCGTAAACAGAATCTTGTTCCAAATCTTTTGCAGTAGAAGTAATCGTCCCCTTTTGCATGGTAATCTTTCGAATCCATGTCCGATAATCTGCCTCATCTGATATAATCTCCGCAATAATATCCTGTGCTCCTTCTATTGCTTCTTTTGTGGATAAAACACCTTTTTCCTCGGATAAATATTTTTGCGCTTCTTTTTCCAGTGTTTCCGTGCAATTTTGTTTAAAAATGTCCATTGCAAATGGTTCTAACCCTTTCTCCTTTGCAATTGTTGCACGTGTTCTTCGTTTTGGTCGATAAGGTCTATAAAGATCTTCTACCAAAACAAGAGTCTCTGCTTCTAAAATTTGCTTTTTCAATACTTCTGTGAGTTTCCCTTGCTCTTCAATGCTAGAGAGTACCTGTTCTTTTTTCTCCTCAAGATTGCGAAGATACAAAAGACGTTCGTGCAATTTACGAAGTTGTTCATCGTTTAAGGAACCTGTTGCCTCCTTTCGATATCGAGAAATAAAAGGAATTGTATTTCCTTCATCTACTAATTTTACTGCCGCGTCAATTTGCCAGCGTTTTACTTGTAATTCTTCCGTAAGTTTTTGATTAATATCCATGAAAATAACTCCCTTTTTCTTTTAGATCAAACACTCCCTGATGCTCTGTACCGATAACGATGTTTCCTTCAAAAATTGATCGAGTGTTTCCTTATCTTCTATTTTCGTACACCAACACATTCCACACCCTGCTGCTATACTTTCTGGTACCGGAATCAAACGTCCCGGAACCTTCTGTTGTTTACAATTTTTCTCCATTGCCATAGCCTCTGTTGTGGAATGGAAAGTAACCACAATATACTTTTCTTTTTGTCTCATTCTCTATAACCTTCTACAATCTCTTCTATTGCTCGAATTGCTTCATCTACTTCTGCTTCTGTATTATAATGGGAAAAACTAAATCGAACTGCTCCCTGACTTTTCGTTCCCATGGCTTCATGCAAAAGTGGTGCACAGTGTGCTCCAGCTCTAGTTGCAATTTCATACTTAAAACTCAACTCATCACTTACTCTTGACGAATCTAAGTTTGCAATATTAAAACTTACAATTGGGCATCGATATGAGGTTGTAAAATCTCCATAAACCTTAATTTCCGGAATTTGATAGATCCCTTCATAAAACCGCCACATTAATTGAAGTTCTTTTTCTTTGATCGCTTCGATCCCTGTCTTTTCCAAATAACTAATTGCTGCTTTTAGACCTGAAATTCCATGTCCATTTAATGTTCCTGCTTCTAAAGATCCTGGCATTTGTTTTGGATGCTGTTTGTTAAAGGAATCAATTCCACTTCCCCCACTTAAAAGAGGTTTTATGTAAATTCCTTCTTTCACATAAATCCCACCTGTGCCTTGCGGTCCTAATAGACTTTTATGTCCGGTAAAACACAGTACATCTATCTTCATCTTCTGTACATCGATTGGAAAAAAACCAGCCGTTTGCGACGCATCTACTACAAATAAAATCCCATGTTTTTTTGCAAGCGTTCCGATTCGATTTAAATCCAATAAATTACCTGTCACGTTAGAACCATGGGTACACACAATGGCTTTCGTATTTTCTCGAATCATCGCTTCCATTTCCTTATAGGAAATATTCCCTCTTTCATCACAACCAAGAATGGATAGTTCTACCCCCTCTTTCTGGCATTCATACAGAGGTCTTAATACCGAATTATGTTCTAGTACAGTTGTAATTACATGATCCTTTTCACCAAACAACCCTTTTATAGCCATGTTCAAACTTTCTGTAGAATTCATCGTAAATGCAATCCTTGTTGGATCTTCTGCGTGAAAAAAATCTGCTAGTTTTTCTCTTGTATCATAAATCATGCGGGCTGCATCTAAAGATGCCTCTGTGACTCCTCTTCCTGCGTTTCCAAAACTCTGCATTGCACTTACAACTGCATCAATCACTTCCTTTGGCTTTTTCATTGATGTGGCTGCATTATCCATATAGATCATTGTACGGTCTCCTTTTGATAAATTTCTCGAACAGTTTCCAGCAGATGACTTTCTGCTTTCGACAAACAATCATGTTTTTTGTATACGATATAAATCATCCTTTTTCCAATCTCTTTGGGAAGTGAAAAAAACAGTAGTTTCTTCTCTGCTGCTTCTTCAACAACTGCCAGTTTCGACACGACCGAAATTCCACTTTTATTTCGAACCAATCGTTTGATCGTTTCTGGATTATCCATAGACGCTACTACATTCAATTGTTCCAAATCCAGTCCCATTCTTTTTAAAAGGCGTTGGGTCTCAATTCTTGTTCCAGAACCTTCTTCTCGTAACAGAATGGGTTCCTCAATAATCCACGAAAAATCGATCTCTTCTTTTTCCTTCATCTCTTCTTTTCTTCGACGAAATTTCATCGTATTTGGAGTGATCAAAACCATTTCATCTTCATAAAATGGAACAAATTCACACTGCTTGCAATCCACTTTTGTACCTGCAAATCCAACTTTGGCCACACCATTTAAAATCTGCTCCACCACGCCCAAACTATCTGTTTCTCGGATTTTAAACGCTTCCTTTGGATACTTCTTTTGAAAAACGCTAAAAATCTGTGGCAAGAGATATAAAGATGGTACGCTAGAGGAAGTAATCGGTAGAAATGGATTCTCATCTTTCCTTGTCTCTGAAAAGGTATCCTTTATTTTGTTTTGAATCTCAAGCATCTGCCTAGCATATCCATAAAGCCGATTTCCCTGCTCTGTCAATCGAACCTCTTTTGTATTACGATGAAACAGACGAACTCCCAGTTCTTTTTCTAAGGACGAGATATGTGCACTTACGGTTGGTTGCGATAAAAACAGTTCGTTTGCCGCTTTTGAAAAATTTTCATGTTCTGAAACCGCCACAAATACTTCTATCTGCTTTAAATTCATAAATTTGATACCCTTTCACTTTCTGGTCCAGATTTACGCGTTACTTTCATACGATCCATGTATTCTAAAATTGGCTTGGCACTTTTTCTACTTGTATTAAACAGATCTCTAATCTCACCAATGGTAATTTTTCCATTCTGCTTTAGCTTTTCTATCACTTTTTGCATTGCCTGTTCCATATAAGTCTGAAGGGTATACATTCCATCTGACACCTTCACAAGCTCTCCTTGCTCTACCATATCCGTCAATATATCTTCTACAATCTCCCCACCAATTGTTCCAAAATTAATCTCACTGATCCGTTTGAAATCATACGCTGCAGGTTTCACTGCTCCCAAAATTTTTCTCCTCACCTGGAGATAAATCTCATCTTTTACAATTTCATAACCAGCAGGTGCAACAAATTCATCGTGAATCGTTACAACTCCTTGTTCTGCCAGTTTATCCACATACATGGCAAATACATTTGGTTTGACTTTTTTCATAAATGTACTATGAATTTGCGCTTTTGAAATTCCCTGCTTATACGGATGCTCTTTTACGTAATTTTCTAATGCAACTTTTATTTTATTTCTACATTTTAATTCCTCCGATCGATGCCATACATATCGCTCTTTTTTTGTTGGAAATTCACACACAAGCCCTTCTTTTACAAGATTATCCACAGCTTTTGAAACTTCTTCCACAGATAATGCGGATACTCTTGCTAATTCCGAAACACAAACCATATTCTCAGAAAATTCTTTTATTTTAAGTTCTATGACATCTTCTGCATTTCCTGCTTCTTTTTGTTTTAAACTTGCAATAGCTTCTTCATCAAACCGCTTCTTTTTCTTCGCATTTGGCTCTAGTATAATTCCTCCTCCAATTGTTTCCATTGGAGAATAGAATCGAACTACAAACCGATCTCCTCTTCGAAATGCGACATCCTCTTCCATGCGCAATTGTACATAACCAGATTGTCCCGGCTTTAAAACTTCGTCCCCTAAAAGAACCGCACGACAAAGTACCTGGCTGGTTCCACTAAAAAAATGTAGCCTTGTGTTATTTTTTAAAACACGCTCTGTACTATTTAATAATTCCAGTTTGACATCTACAATTCTTGAATCTTCCATGCTATGGATTGGTGCAAGTGTACACCCTCTTTTTAATTCCTCTTTTTTGAGATTCGAAATATTAAGTGCAACCCTTTGACCTGCATAACATTGTTCTACATTTTCACCGTGTACTTGGATGGATCTTATTTTACATTCTTTTCCATTTGGAAACATCTCAAGGCAATCTTCTTTAGAAAGTGTTCCACTTACTAAAGTTCCTGTAACAATCGTTCCAAATCCAGATAGCGAAAACACTCTGTCTATCGGTAATCTTGGTATCGTATCTGTATCCTTTTGCTCTACTTCTTCTTCTGTCATTTTTTCAATTAGTTGAATAAGTTCTGTCATTCCCTCTCCGGTAGATGCAGAAACTTTTGCTACAGGAGCATGCTCTAGAAATGTGCCTTTTAATTCTTCTTTTATTTCTTCTTCTACAAGCTCCAACCAGTCTGGTTCAACAAGATCACATTTATTTAAAACTAAAATACTTTTCTTAACCCCTAGAAGTTGTAAAATATCCATGTGTTCTCTTGTCTGTGGCATGATTCCCTCATCTGCTGCTACCACGAGAAGAACAAGATCCATACCAACTACACCCGCAACCATGTTATTGATAAACTTTTCATGACCTGGAACATCAATAATTCCTACTCGATCCTTATTTTTCAGATCAAAATAAGTAAATCCAAGATCAATGGTAATCCCTCTTCTTTGTTCTTCTTCAAATCGATCCGTATTGCGTCCTGTCAGTGCTTTGATCAATGTCGTTTTTCCATGATCTATATGTCCCGCTGTCCCTATTATAATATGTTTCATAAACTTATCTATCCACCTTAAAAATCCGATCTATTTTCAGCATTTCAACGAAGTATGCAATTCCTGTCCTATCAAACGTACGCATATCCAAAAGAAACTTCTCATCCATCACTCTTCCTATAACAGGAATAGGCAGTGTGCGCAACCGTTTTGCAAAAAGTTCTGTAGAAATGAAATGGGGTTGAATCGAAACAGCCATACTTTCTATCTGTTCCATAGGAAGAGACCCTCCTCCTATTTGCGACATACACTTTTGTGTACAAATAACAGCGGGAAATTCCTCTCTTGTAAGCCTATAACATAATTCTTCCGCAGCTTCCTGCACCTGTTCTAATGGCCTTGTTATCATTTCAAGAACAGGAATATTTTTGATTGCATTTTCTTCAGACAGATATTCTCTTAATACCGCCTCTAATGCACACGCTGTAAATTTATCAATTCGAAGTGCCCGTGTGAGTTGATTCTTTTTCATCTGATCAATGTATTTCTTTTTTCCGACGATAATCCCTGCTTGAGGTCCCCCAAGCAACTTATCTCCACTAAAACAAACGATATCTGCTCCATTTTGAATGGACTCTTGTACCGTTGGCTCATGTGCAAGTCCATATTTTTCAAGATCTAGCAACACTCCACTTCCCAAATCTTCAATGATCGGAAGTTCATATTTCTCTTTTAAAGATCCCAACTCTTTCATGGAAACACTATTGGTAAATCCAAAAATTCTGTAGTTACTTGTATGAACTTTCATCAAAACTTTCGTCTCTTCTGTAATGGCATTTTCATAATCAAAAAGATGGGTTTTATTTGTTGTCCCCACTTCTCTTAAAATGGTACCACTTTGTTCCATTACGTCTGGAATTCGAAATTTACCACCAACTTCTACAAGTTCTCCTCTTGATACAATTGCTTCTCCACCTTTTGCCATAGTATTTAAAACTAACATCACAGCTGCCGCATTATTGTTTACAGCCATGGCTGCCTGTGCACCAGTAATCTTACAAAGAAGCTTTTCAAAATGAGAATATCGCTCTCCTCTTTCTCCTTTTTCTAATTCAAACTCAAGATTTGAATATCCTGATGCAATTTCAGTAATTTTTTCCATATGCGTTACACTAAGAGGTGCTCGTCCTAAGTTTGTATGAAGAATCGTTCCTGTTCCATTGAATACTTTTCTTATGTGAAACTGCTCTTTTTCTTTTGCTTTGTTTTCGATAGAAGACAGAATATGATCTATTAGAAGTAACACCTCTTCTTCTGACTTCCCATTTAAAATCTGCGCTCTTATCTGTTCTAATTCTTCTCGAATGGATTCAATGACTATTTGATATCCATACTGATCAATCATCTCTTTGCATTGTTTTGTTTCCAGCAAAACATCAACTTTTGGGATTCTTCGGAATAAATTTTTTTCCATATCTTCCTTTCCTTATTTTTATATTTTTATTTACGGAAGTATTCGAATGCACTGTTCCTGCTTTGGAATAACTCTACCTATGACAGATACCTTTGTATCCATCTTCTTTTCTTTAAGTTCTTTTAAAAATCCCTCAACATCATCCTGGGAAATACTAAATAAAAGTCCTCCCGATGTTTGTGGGTCATATAGCAAATCCTCATACACTTCTTCTACATTCTCAAAATGAACAATGTTTTCATAATGTTCTCTATTTTTGTATGCTCCTGCTGGGATGAGACCCATTTTCGCATACTGCACTGCTTCTTCTATATAAGATACATCGGATGCTCTTAATTCAAAAGAGACCTCACTTGCTGTTGCCATCTCTACACAATGTCCCAACAGTCCAAATCCAGTCACATCAGTACATGCATGGATCTGATAGGCCAAAGAAGCTTCTTTTGCATTTTTATTTAAAGAAGCCATAACTTTTTGTGTTTCCTCTATGGCTTTTTCGGATGCCATTCCTGCTTTTACTGCTGTATTCACAACCCCACAACCAATTGGCTTCGTAAGCACAAGAACATCTCCTGGTCGGCATCCATAATTTTTATACATATGATCTGGATGTACAAATCCAGACACACATAGTCCGTATTTCGGCTCGTTATCTTGGATGGAATGTCCACCTACTAAAACAGCCCCTGCTTCTTGTACCTTATCCGCTCCACCTTTTAAGATTTCTCCTAAAATCTCCGGATCTAAACAGTTTGGAAATCCAACAATGTTCAACGCCACTTTGGGTTCTCCTCCCATTGCATATACATCACTTAAAGCATTGGCTGCTGCAATTTGACCAAACGTATATGGATCGTCTACAATCGGCGTGAAAAAATCAACAGTCTGAATCATCGCCAAACTGTCATTGATCTTATAAACCGCCGCATCATCCGATGTTTCTATGCCGACGATTAAATTTTCATCTTCAAATTTGGGTAACTTTCCCAGAACCTGAGAAAGGGTCTTTGGACCTATCTTAGCCGCTCATCCAGAAGTCTGTGCCATCTGTGTTAACAGGACTTTTTTCTGTTCATCCATTCTTGCTTCTCCTTCTCTTTTCCTATGGTCGAATTACTTTATCTGCCTTCGCTAAAATGTCTACAATGTTGTACATATTTGTAACATTTCCAACTCCAAGTTGATCTTTCTTACCATAAAAATCAAGACAAGTTCCACAGGTAAGTATTTCCACTCCTTGTTGTTCCATCATTCGAAGATCTTCGATACACTCAGAATCGTTGGTTGTTAGGAAAGCGCCTCCATTATAAAAAAGAATCGTTTGAGGTAGCTCATCTAACTGAGATAGCGCAAAAATAAATCCTTTCATAAGAATATGTCCCAATTCTTCTTCTCCGCTTCCCATTTCCTTAGATGAAATGGCAACAACAACCTTGGATGCTTTTTCTTTTTTTGTTTCTTCTACTTTTTCTGCACAACCTGATTCTTCTACCTTGCTTTGATGATTTTGAATCGTGAGCTGAATCCTTGTGTCGTTGATTTTTTCTATTGTAACCTCCGCTCCAAGAGAAACCGCCATTTTTTTTACATTATTCATAGAAATATCATTGTCTACTATGACCATTAGCTCTTGAACGCCTGGCTGTTCCATCGCTTTTTTTGTTTTTATTACAGGAACAGGACACACATCTCCTGTTGTATCAATTGTTATCATAAGAAACCTCCTTCTCGTGAAATTAGTTATAGATATATTCTATCATCAATTCCTATTTTCGTAAATATTTTTCCAATTTTTCCATAAAATATACTGTTTAGCGCATTTAATCGGCATTGATATATAACTTTAAAGCAAAAAAGTGCTCAGACATATTGAATTTACATATATGTTTATGTATAATGACAAAGAATTATTTTTTTATGAAAGGAAATCTAAAGAATGAATGAACAAAAAGATTTTAAGCCTTACATTCCGGCTGAAAAAGTAACACCGGAATTGACTGTTACTTCTGTTTTGATTGGTATATTTCTAGCAGTCATCTTTGGTGCTGCAAACGCATACTTAGGTCTTCGTGTTGGTATGACCGTTTCTGCATCTATCCCAGCTGCTGTACTTGCAATGGGTGTGATTCGCGTTATTATGCGTAAAAATTCTATTCTAGAAAGTAATATTGTGCAGACCATTGGATCTGCTGGTGAATCCGTAGCCGCTGGTGCAATCTTCACCCTTCCTGCACTTTTCCTTTGGGCAAAAGAGGGAAAAATGGAAACACCTGGAATCTTACAGATTACCATCATTGCACTTCTTGGTGGTATTCTTGGTGTCCTTTTTATGGTACCGCTTCGTAATGCTTTGATTGTAAAAGAGCATGGCATTCTTCCATATCCAGAAGGTACCGCATGTGCTGAAGTTCTCCTTGCTGGGGAAGAAGGCGGTGCAAACGCATCCACAGTATTTGCTGGTATGGGAATTGCTGCTGTATTTAAATTTCTAATTGATGGTTTTAAAGTAATTCCAAGTGAAATTTCTTACACATTTAAAAGCTTTTCTGGAACAATCGGTACACAGATTTATCCTGCAGTATTTTCTGTTGGTTACATTTGTGGTCCTCGTATTTCTTCCTATATGTTTGCCGGTGGTCTTGTAAGTTGGATGGTTTTAATTCCAGCTATCGTTTTATTTGGTGGAGAAACCTTATTATACCCTGGAACAGCATCTGTCCAGGAGATGTTTGCTGCTGGTGGAGCTAGTGCAATCTGGGGTAGTTATATCCGTTACATCGGTGCTGGTGCCCTTGCTGCCGGTGGTATCATCAGTTTGATCAAATCTCTTCCTTTGATCATTCGTACATTCCGTGACGCCATCGCAGGATTAAAAGGAAATTCAAACACAAATACAAGCAGAACTGGTCAAGATTTAAATATGGGATTCATCCTTGGAGGCATCGTTCTTTGTATCGTAGCAATCTGGCTTGCACCTCCAATTCCTGTAACTTTCCTTGGGGCTGTAATTGTTGTAGTTTTTGGTTTCTTCTTTGCAACGGTTTCTTCTCGTATGGTTGGACTTGTCGGAAGTAGTAACAACCCTGTTTCTGGTATGGCTATTGCAACCTTACTCTTTTCAACACTTGCTTTAAAACTTTCCGGAGATACTGGTATTCATGGAATGCAAGGTGCGATTGCCATCGGTTCCATTATCTGTATCGTAGCTGCCATTGCAGGCGATACTTCTCAAGATTTAAAAACGGGCTTCCTCCTTGGCGCAACTCCTAAGAAACAACAAATTGGAGAATTTATTGGTGTGATCGCAGCTGCCCTCGCAATCGGCAGTGTTTTATATCTTCTAAACGCTGCGTATGGATTTGGTACCGAAGCACTTGCAGCACCTCAGGCAATGCTTATGAAGATGATCATTGAAGGAGTTATGGAAAACAACCTTCCTTGGGCACTTGTTTTCATTGGAGTATGCTTAGCTGTTGTAATTGAGATTCTTGGAATCCCTGTTCTTCCTTTTGCAATTGGAATCTACCTTCCAATTCAATTAAATG
>JARHYE010000070.1 GCA_029258605.1 Ruminococcus sp. | reverse complement strand
CATCATGGACATGATGGAAAAGGATGCGGTCATGATGGAGGTGACGAATAATGGCAAATGTATTAGAAAGAGTACCAGTAAGAGAGCAGGATCCAAAAGTACGTGCCACAAACTTTGAAGAAGTATGCTTAGGATATAGCAAAGAAGAGGCAATGGAAGAAGCTGCAAGATGTTTAAATTGCAAAAATGCAAAATGTATCAAAGGATGTCCAGTATCGATCAATATTCCAGCATTTATCAATGAGGTAAAAGAAGGAAATATTGAGGAGGCATATCGAATTATTGGTCAGTCTTCTGCACTTCCAGCAATCTGTGGTCGTGTATGTCCTCAGGAGTCTCAGTGTGAAGGACAATGTATCCGTGGTATCAAAGGTGCACCGATTTCTATCGGTAAACTGGAAAGATTTGTAGCAGATTATGCACTGGAAAATGACATTAAGCCAGAAGGGGCAAAAACAGCAAACGGACATAAGGTGGCAGTAATTGGTTCAGGTCCATCAGGACTTACTTGTGCGGGTGATTTGGCAAAATTAGGTTATGATGTTACTGTTTTTGAAGCTTTGCATGAACTTGGTGGTGTGTTGGTTTATGGAATTCCTGAATTCCGTCTTCCTAAACAGAAAGTTGTTGCAAAAGAAATAGAAAAAGTAAAAGAACTCGGTGTTAAATTTGAAGCGAACGTTGTAATTGGTAGATCTACAACAATTGATCAGTTAATCGAAGAAGAGAATTTCGAAGCGGTATTCATTGGATCTGGTGCAGGGCTTCCAATGTTTATGGGAATTCCTGGAGAGAATGCAAATGGAGTTTTCTCAGCAAACGAATACCTCACGCGAAGCAATCTTATGAAAGCGTTTGATGACAGCTTTGATACTCCAATTGTTGCTGGAAAGAAAGTAGCTGTAATAGGTGGCGGAAACGTTGCAATGGATGCTGCTAGAACAGCGCTTCGTCTTGGAGCAGAAGTTCATGTTGTTTATAGACGTAGTGAAGCAGAGCTTCCAGCTAGAGCGGAAGAAGTACACCATGCAAAAGAAGAAGGAGTGATTTTTGATCTTCTTACAAATCCAAAAGAGATCCTTGTAGATGAGAAAGGATATGTTAAGGGAATGAAAGTGGTGAAGATGGAATTAGGAGAACCAGATGCATCAGGAAGAAGACGTCCTGTAGAGATTGAAGGTTCTGAATATGACATTGAACTTGATACAGTCATTATGTCTCTTGGAACATCACCAAATCCATTGATTGCTTCTACAACAGAGGGGCTGGAAGTAAACAAAAGAAGATGTATTGTTGCAGATGATGAAAATGGACAGACATCAAAAGCAGCAGTATTTGCAGGTGGAGATGCAGTGACAGGTGCTGCAACTGTTATTCTTGCAATGGGTGCAGGAAAGGCAGGAGCAAAAGGAATCCACGAGTACTTAAGTAAGAAATAATGATAAGAAAATTAGGGACATGGCAGAGAGAAAATCTGCGATGTCTCTTTTATTTTTGCTGTTTTTTATGATATAATAGACAAAATATAAAGAGTAGGAGACAAGGGATGAAGATAACCATACTTACAGTGGGCAAGATCAAAGAAAAGTATTTAAAAGATGCAATTGCCGAATACTCCAAACGTCTTTCAAAGTATTGTAAATTAGAGATCGTAGAAGTGGCAGACGAAAAAACACCCGATCAAGCAAGTGAAGTCGTTGAAGAGAATATCCGCAATAAAGAAGGAGAGCGTCTACTCAAATACATTAAGGACGATGCCTATGTAATCACATTGGAAATTAAGGGGAAACTTCTCACATCAGAAGAACTCTCTCAAAAAATTGAGCACCTTGGTATTGGTGGAACTAGTCATATTATTTTTGTGATCGGAGGTTCTATAGGATTGGGAAAAGAGGTGTTACGTCGCTCGGATTATGCACTTAGTTTTTCTAAAATGACGTTTCCACATCAGCTTATGAGGGTCATTTTGTTGGAACAAATTTATCGAAGTTATCGAATTATACAAGGAGAACCTTATCATAAGTAAGGGATTTATACGAAATTATTAAAAGTGAGGTTTTATCATGGAAGAAAATGTACAACAACATAAACGACGTCCTCGTTATAAGGGGACACATCCAAGAAGTTATAAGGAAAAATACAAAGAGCTCAATCCAGAAAAATACGCGGATACAATTCAAAAAGTGATAGGAAAAGGTAGTACACCGGCAGGAATGCATATCTCTATCTGCGTGCAGGAGATTTTAGATTTCTTAAATATTCAGCCAGGACAGCAAGGGCTAGATGCCACCTTAGGATATGGTGGACATACAAAAGAAATGTTAAAATGTTTAAAAGGAAATGGTCATATTTATGGACTTGATGTGGATCCAATTGAGTCAGAAAAGACAAAGAAGCGCCTAAAAGAACAAGGGTATGGAGAGGATATTTTAACAGTAAAACTTCTTAATTTTGCCAATATTGATCAAGTAGCGGAAGAAGCGGGAACCTTTGATTTTGTTTTAGCGGATCTGGGCGTATCTTCCATGCAACTAGATAATCCGGACAGAGGCTTTTCGTATAAGACAGAAGGGCCGTTGGATTTGCGTATGAACCCAGAAAAGGGGATTTCTGCAGCAGAAAGACTTCGTTCGATCACACAAGAGGAGTTAGAAGGAATGTTAGTAGAAAATTCCGATGAGCCCTATGCACGGCAGATTTCGAAAGAAGTTGTAGAAGAGATCAAAAGAGGAGGACGTATGGAAACAACCATGGATCTTCGTAAGGCAGTGGAGAAGGCTTTGTCATTTCTTCCGGAAAGCGAACAAAAAGAGGCAGTGAAAAAAGCATGTCAAAGAACATTTCAGGCACTTCGAATTGATATCAATGAGGAGTTTGAAGTGTTGTACTCTTTTCTTGAAAAACTACCATCTGTACTAAAACCAGGTGGAAGAGTGGCCATTCTTACCTTTCATTCAGGAGAAGATCGAATGGTTAAAAAATCCTTCAAACGATTTGCAAGAGAAGGCGTATACAGTGAAGTGTGCAAAGATGTCATCCGACCATCTGCGCAAGAGTGTGTTAGAAACGGAAGAGCGAAATGTACAAAAATGCGTTGGGCAATTAAAGCATAGAAAAAAGGAGAAGGCCTATGAAAAAAAAGACAGTCTTTAAAACAATTGGTTCCATTGTTCTTGTTCTGATTCTTCTTGTTGTAATATTTATAGGAGTGCTTACGGTACGAGAATACAGACCGAAAGCGGTTGAGGATATCAGCGTAAAATCAATGGATCGTGCATTGAAAACAGGAGAAGAATTTTCCATTTTATCTTATAACACAGGGTATGCAGCACTTAGCAAAGATGAAGATTTTTTCATGGACGGTGGAAAAAAAGTACAGCCAGAGTCCAAACAACTTGTAGAGGACAATTTAGAAGGGATCACAAATACATTGAAAGAAGAAAATGCGGATATTTATTTCCTTCAAGAAGTAGATGTGAATTCCAAAAGATCTTACTACATAAATCAGCAAGAGCATTATGAAGACGCACTTCAAATTCCGGGAAATTTTGCCTGCAATTTTAAATGTGACTTTGTTCCCTATCCGTTACCACCAATTGGGAAAGTTACAAGTGGCCTTGTTACAATGACGGATTATAAAGTAACCAATGCAACAAGAATTGCCCTTCCTGAATCTTTTCAGTGGCCAGTGAAAACTTGCAATTTAAAACGCTGTATGTTAGAAGAGCGGATTCCAATTCAAGGTACAGACAAAGAACTTGTCCTTGTTAACTTTCATTTAGAAGCTTACGATAGCGGGGAAGGAAAAATTGCTCAAAGTAAAATGCTGGCTCAAAAGCTGAAAGAGGAATACGAAAAAGGAAATTATGTCATTGCCGGAGGAGATTTCAATCAAACATTTGAGGGGATGGATACCTACCCGATTCACGATAAAGACAGCTGGGTTCCAGGAAAAGTAAGTGCAGATGAATTGGAAGAGGGATTTTCTTTTGCAGTATCTGATAATGCACCAACTTGTCGATTATTAAATGGTCCGTACAGTGGAAATTATGAAGATTCTCAAGTATATGTCATTGATGGATTTATTGTGTCCGACAATATGGAAGTATTAGAGGTAAAAAATATAGATACACAGTTTGAATTTACAGATCATCAGCCAGTTAAATTAAAAGTAAAACTCAAATAATTCATTTTTTCGAATAGGACAAGGATACGTAGCGTATACTTTTTTAAAGAAAGTATGTGTGGCGGTATCCATAATGAAAGATTTGGAGCATCGAGGGTTTAAAGAAAAACTAACGACTGCTGCCGGCATGCCAAAAGATGTAGTGCAGGGAGCAGCCGTTGTTACGTTTATAGGAAATGAAGAAGTTTGTATTGAAAATTATAGACGAATTATAGAATATACAGATGAGATCATACGTGTGCAAGCAAAAAAAAGACAAATCAAAATTTCTGGGAAACAACTTAAGATAGAATTTTATACCAATGATGAAATGAAAATTACCGGTAAGATTGATTCTCTTGAATATTGTAAGTGAGGTAGCCTATTGATAGCATCTTTGATTCATTTTCTAAAAGGATATGTAACAATCTGCGTAGAGGGAAATTCACCAGAACGTTTTGTGAATTTGTGTGCGTATCATAAAATTTATATGTGGGAGCTTGTTCCATCGAAACAATCCTATTCGATGAATATGGAATTAAATGACTTCCGGAAAATACGGCCATTTGCAAAGAAAACGCATACAAAAATACGAATTACAGATCGGATTGGTCTTCCATTTTTTTTGCATAGATATCAAAAAAGAAAACCGTTTTTCGCAGGTGCACTTCTGTGTGTTCTGATTTTATGTTTTTTATCAAATAGAATTTGGGACATTCATTTTGAAGGAAATGACAAGTGGACGGAAGAGGTTCTTATGGATTTTTTGAAATCGAACAATGTAAAACCGTCCATGCCCCGTAATAAGGTAAATTGTGAGAAGATTGTAAAAGACATAAGAAAAGAGTATGATGATATTGTTTGGGTTTCGGCTTCGCTGGAAGGGTGCATTTTAAAAATTCATATAAAGGAGAATGAAGATACCTTTCGAGAAAATCCAAAAGATCAGGATACCCCTCGAGATTTAATTGCCACGAAAGATGGGATCATCACCAATATCATTACGAGGAAAGGAAGTCCTTGTGTACACGTAGGGGATCATGTGTCCAAAGGAGATGTTCTTGTATCCGGGAAAATAGAAATTACAAATGATTCTCAAGAAGTAGTGGGATATAAGTATTTAAAAGCAGATGCAGATATCTATGCAGATACGACAATGACGTATAAAGATACAGTTGACCAAATAGGGATACGCAAAAATTATGAAGATAATCTAAGAGGGATCGTATATTTAAAAACGGGGAATTACGTTTGGAAAGCAGGGACTCTAAAGCATCATTTTCGAGAGTGGGAAAGCTTTTCCAAAGAGAAAACGTTCAAGTTGGGAGAGAATTTTCTCCTTCCAATAGCGGTTGGATATCAGATAATACGGCCCTATACTACAAAAAAATATACCCGCACCCAAAAAGAAATACAAGAAGAGTTGAGTTTAAATTATGCACTTTTTTCAAAAGAATTGGAAGAAAAAGGTATCCAAATTCGAAAAAAAGATGTTAAAATACATATGTATAAAAATACAGCCTCTGCCAAAGGGGTGCTTTATTTAAATGAAAAAATCACAAAAGAGGCAGATGTAAATATTTCAGAAATAAAAGGAGAAAATCTAGATGAGTCTGGCAGAATTGATGATTGAGTTACCGGCTGAACATGAAAAAAATGTGTTTGGTCAGTTTGACGTATATGCGAAAAAGATTGAGAAATGTTTTCACGTGACATTGATTGCAAGAGATGGGACTACAAAAATTTTAGGAGAGCCTGGAAATGCGGAGAAAGCCAAACGAGTGATTGAGCAACTGGCAGAACTTTCCAAACGTGGAAACACCATTACAGAGCAAAATGTAGATTATGCAATTTCTCTTGTTTACGAAGATAAAGAGGAAGGGATTGTAGAGATTGATAAAGAGTTGATTTGTTATACCCTTCAGGGAAAACCAATTAAACCGAAGACACTGGGGCAAAAAAAGTATGTTGATGCCATACGAAATGGTATGATCACGTTTGGACTTGGACCTGCAGGAACAGGAAAGACATATCTTGCCATGGCTATGGCCATTACTGCTTTTAAAAATAATGAGGTCAGCAGAATTATTCTTACCCGTCCGGCAATTGAAGCAGGAGAAAAGCTAGGATTTCTTCCGGGGGATCTTCAAAGTAAAATCGACCCTTATCTTCGTCCACTCTACGATGCGTTGTATCAAATTATGGGAGCGGAAAGCTTTTTAAAAAATTCAGAAAAAGGGTTAATTGAAGTGGCGCCACTTGCATATATGAGAGGACGTACCCTTGACAATGCATTTATTATATTGGATGAAGCACAAAACACAACACCAGCACAAATGAAAATGTTTCTTACAAGAATTGGGTTTGGAACAAAGGTTGTGATCACAGGAGATGCTACCCAAAAGGATCTTCCACAAGGTACTACATCTGGTCTTGATGTCGCCATAAAGGTTGTAAAAAATATTGACGATATTAATATTTGTACGCTAACAAGTAAAGATGTTGTTAGACACCCACTTGTTCAGAAGATTGTAAAAGCGTATGAAGAATACGAGAAAAAAGGAATTCGTGGCTCGGAAAAGGGAAACAATAAAGCAAAGGATAAAAGGAGAAGATCATGAGTCTATACATGGAAGAAGAAGGGGAAGTAATCCTTCCAGTTGATACAAAAGAGATTGCGCAACTTGTCACAGAAGCAGCGCTTGAGTATGCAAAGTGTCCTTACGAGGCAGAGATTAATTTGCTTCTTACGGATAATGAAAATATCAGGGAAATGAATCGTTCGTTTCGTCAGATTGACCGAGCAACAGATGTACTTTCTTTTCCAATGATTGATTATGAAATTCCAGGAGATTTTTCGCAGTTAGAAAATTGTCCAGAAGATTATTTTAATCCAGAAACGGGAGAATTGATGCTTGGAGATATTGTAATTTCCAAAGAGAAAGTTTTGGAACAGGCCGAAGCATATGGTCATTCCCCAAAAAGAGAGTATGCATTTTTAATTGCTCATAGTATGCTTCACTTATTTGGTTACGATCATATGGAGGAAGAGGAACGAGTGGAAATGGAACAAAAGCAAAGAGAGATTCTTCAAAACATTCAAATTACAAGATAAATAAATGAAACCTATGGAGGAAATTTATGTCTGAAGTACACAAGAAAACAAATAATAAAAAAGATGATTTCCTGATCCAGGGGGCAATTCTTGCAATTGCAGCTGTGGTGACAAAAATCATAGGTGTTGCATATAGAATTCCGTTGACAAACATCTTAGGGGATGAAGGAAACGGATTTTATGGATATGCATTTGAAATCTATTCTGTAGCACTGATTTTGTCGTCTTTTAGCTA
>JARHYE010000069.1 GCA_029258605.1 Ruminococcus sp. | reverse complement strand
CTGGAAATGGTAAGACAGCCGGTAAGGGACATAAAGGTCAGAAAGCTCGTTCAGGAGCACCAAGACCAGGTTTCGAAGGTGGTCAGATGCCTTTATACAGAAGATTACCAAAAAGAGGATTTACATGCAGAAATTCTAAAGAAATCATTGGAATCAATGTAAGCCTTTTAGAGCAATTCGAGGATGGTGCAACAGTTACAGTTGAAACTCTCATCGAAAATGGTATCATCAAAAACCCTAGAGATGGAGTTAAGATTCTTGGTAATGGTGAATTAACAAAGAAACTTACAGTTCAGGCTAATGCATTTTCAGCATCAGCTGTAGAAAAAATTGAAGCGCTTGGTGGAAAAGCTGAGGTGATCTAATGTTCGAAACAGTACGCAGAGCATTTCGTATGGAAGATATTAGAAAAAGATTGTTCTATACATTTATGATGCTTGTCGTTATCAGACTTGGTTCCGAATTGCCTACCCCAGGTGTGGATCCAACCTACATTAAGAACTTTTTTGCGAATCAGACAGGAGACATCTTTAACTTTTTTGATGCCTTTACTGGTGGTTCCTTTACAGCGATGTCGGTGTTTGCTCTTAGCATAACACCGTACATCACTTCTTCTATCATTATTCAACTTTTAACAATTGCAATTCCAAAATTGGAAGAGATGCAGAAAGATGGAGAAGATGGCAGAAAAAAAATTGCAGCGATTACACGTTATGTGACAGTAGCACTTGCACTGATCGAATCTATTGCAATGGCAGTAGGTTTTGGACGCCAGGGGCTTCTTGTTGAATACGGATTTGTAAATGTTGCGATCGTAGTATGTACACTTACAGCAGGTTCTGCTTTCCTTATGTGGATTGGTGAACGTATTACAGAAAAAGGAGTAGGAAATGGTATTTCCATCGTACTTCTCATTAACATCATTTCCCGTGTGCCAAATGACTTTGTGGTATTGTATAATCAGTTCGTTAAAGGGAAAACTTTGGCAAAAGGAATGCTATCAGCATTGATTGTTCTTGCAGTGATTCTTGTAGTTGTAGTTTTTGTAATTATACTTCAAGGCGGCGAGAGAAGAATTGCAGTTCAGTATTCTAAAAAAATTCAGGGAAGAAAAACATACGGCGGACAGTCAACACATATTCCGCTGAAAGTAAATACAGCAGGTGTTATTCCAGTTATCTTTGCATCTTCATTGATGCAGTTCCCAATTCTGATTGCTTCATTCTTAGGAAAGGGCAATGGAACTGGGATTGGAAGTCAGATCTTAAAAGCGATGAATTCTAATAACTGGTGTAACCCGGATAATTTAGTCTATTCAATTGGACTGCTTGTATACATTGCATTGACAATCTTCTTTGCATATTTCTATACATCAATTACATTCAATCCACTTGAGATTGCAAATAATATGAAGAAAAGTGGTGGATTCATTCCAGGAATCAGACCAGGTAAACCAACAGTTGAGTACTTACAGAAAATATTAAATTATATTATCTTTATCGGTGCTTGTGGTTTAGTCATTGTTCAGGTGATTCCATTCTTCTTCAATGGTGTATTTAAAGCAAATGTTTCTTTTGGTGGAACATCATTGATCATCATCGTTGGTGTTGTACTTGAAACAATCAAACAGATTGAGTCACAGATGCTTGTACGAAATTATACAGGATTTCTGAATAGTAAAGGCAGTTCCAAAAAGAACGGTTTCCTAGGTTATTAATCAAATATTTAGCTCGCCTGGTATTTCAAAAGAGAAGATATCGGGCGAGTTAAAATGCTATATGGATATAAATGTTTTTCAATATAAGTGGAGGATGAACATATGAAAATAATCATGTTAGGAGCTCCTGGAGCAGGAAAAGGAACTCAGGCGAAAAAAATTGCGGCAAAGTATGATATTCCACACATTTCAACAGGTGATATTTTCAGAGCCAATATCAAAAATGGAACAGAGCTTGGTAAAAAAGCAAAAACATATATGGATCAAGGTTTGCTCGTGCCAGACGAGTTAGTGGTTGATCTTGTTGTTGACAGAGTAAATCAGGAAGATTGTTCAAAAGGTTATGTACTTGATGGTTTTCCAAGAACAATTCCACAGGCAGACGCTCTTACAAAAGCACTTGCTGCAATGGGACAAAAAATGGATTATGCAATCAACGTTGAAGTTCCAGATGAAAACATTGTTACTCGTATGTCCGGAAGAAGAGCATGTGTAGATTGCGGAGCCACATACCATCTTGAATATGCTCCAACAAAACAGGAGGATATTTGCGATCACTGTGGTGGAAATCTAATTTTAAGAGATGATGACAAACCGGAAACAGTAAAAAAACGTCTTGGTGTTTACCATGAACAGACACAACCTTTAATTGACTACTACACAAGTGAAGGAATTTTAAGAGAAGTTGATGGTACAATCGACATTGAGGATGTATTTACTGAGATTGTAAAAATTCTTGGAGAATAATATGCAGTTTATTCCAGGAATGTTGGTGAAATCAAAAAAAGGGCGTGACAAAGATCACATTTATGTAGTAATAAATGTGGATGCACGTTTTATATATGTAGCAGATGGTAGTAAGTGGACTGTCTGTCACACGAAACGAAAAAACAAAAAACATCTGCAGATTATTAAAAAAATTGTATGTTCACCAGATGCAGATGACAAAGAAGTGAAAAAGTCTTGCTTGGCTAGATAAGACCAGGTTTTCAGGAGGAATTAATAGTATGTCAAAAACTGACGTTATTGAGATTGAAGGCGTTGTAGTTGAAAAACTTCCAAACGCAATGTTTAAAGTAGAGCTTGAGAATGGACACATCGTACTTGCACACATCAGTGGAAAACTTCGTATGAATTTCATTAAAATTTTACCAGGAGATAAGGTTACATTAGAGATGTCACCATATGATTTGAGTAAAGGTAGAATTGTTTGGAGAGATAAATAAAAAGGTATTGACTTTATTTTCTTAATAGTGTTATAATATGAAATGGCTGTTTTTGGATAGGTGTGTCCAAAAAACAGTCTGTAACGTATTTATATGATAGCAAAGAATGGAAGGAGGATTTGACATGAAGGTTAGATCATCAGTAAAACCAA